>JAGVOW010000014.1 GCA_020052515.1 Brevinematales bacterium
GCTGGTTTGAAACCTTGCATGTATTCCAGAATGCGTGACTTTAAACTATCCAGACGGGAAGAAGGAATTGTAAATCCTCCAGCGGATTTATGGCCGCCAAATTGGAGGAAAAGGTCAGATAAACTTTCCAGCATTTTTACTACATCAAAATTTCCGCTTGCCCGGGCTGAACCAACAGCAGTTTCTTCGTCAATGGAAACAATGACCGCGGGGACCCGGAATTGAGAGGAAAGCCTTGACGCGATAAGGCCTGAAACCCCTCTTGACACTTCTTTTGAAAAGATGAGGACTACTTTATCTCTTTCTAAAGAAGCTTTGTCCAGGCTGCTTGATATAGCGTCTAAACTTTCATCCACCAGGCCCTTTCTGGTAGTGTCTTGCGAAATAATTTCTTCTACCAATTCTTCAGTTTCTTTTATTTTATTGGTGATTAAGAGTTCTACACTGAAGCTGGCGCTTCCTACCCGTCCCGGTGAATTTAAAAGCGGGGCAATCTGCCAGCCGATATCTTTACTGGAAACCTGATTAATGTTCAGACGGGTAGCGCGTAAGAGATGAATCAAGCCAACAGAAGAATGAGGAAGAAGTTTTAACCCGTTCTTTACAATGGTTCTATTTTCGCCATTTAAAGGCATCACATCCGCTACGGTGCCTACAGCGGCCAAGGGCAGAAATTCATAATACAGTTCCATCAGGCGGTTGTTTCTCTGAATGATCAATCTTCGGTAAACCTCAGCGCATACCTTGCTGTCCATAACACTACGATGAAGTTTCTTCTGGTCAAAATAAACGCCGAGACTTCTTGCGACAGTAGAAAGTTTATGGCTGCTTATTTTTTTGAGCATAACGCGGGACATTTTAAGAGTGTCTTCTGCCGGATTAGAAAGGGATTGTCCCAGATGTTTTTTGAACTGGGCTTGAAGAAACTTCAAGTCAAAATCAATCGCGTTGTGGCCAATTAACTTTGATTTTCCAATAAACTCAAGAAACTCTTTTAAAACATCGCCGGCATCCCGGCCTTCTTTTTCTAAAATCTCATCTGTAATTCCTGTCAAATCTTTAATTTCTTGGGGAAGCGGGAAAGAAATTTTGATAAACCGTTGAAACTCATCGGTTTGAATGCCATTTTTTATTTTCACAGCGCCTAATTCGATGATTTCGTCTTTTGTCGGATTAAGTCCAGTTGTTTCTATGTCCAGAAACACAATTTCTTGATTGTAATAATCAGAAAGCCAGATTTTTTCGGCCAGGGCGCAGATCAATTTAAAAGCCGTAGATGCTCCGCTTAACGGTTGAAAAGGATAAGAGCTGCCAGGTGTTTTTGGATTAATGATAGCGTAAGCGTCCGGCAAATTCTCGCGAGCTTCATGGTGGTCAGTGATGATAGTGTCTATGCCCACCGATCGGGCGTATTCTATTTCCTCAATGGAAGTAATTCCACAGTCCACAGTGATAATCAGAGTGAAGTCGTTTAATGCCGCCCATTCGATTACTTTTCTAGAGATGCCGTAAGCGTCATTTCCTTCTGGGACCCGGTAGGCGACGTTAGCGTCTATTTTTTGTAGAAATTTATAAACAATCGAAGTCGCCGTTACCCCATCGACGTCTTTATCCCCAAAAATCAAGATGGCTTCTTTGTTGGAAACTGCTTGAACAATACGGTCAATAGCTTTTTCCATATCTTTAAAATAAAAAGGTGAATAAAGCCCAAGCAACGATGGCTTGGTGTATTGATAAGTTTTTTCAGGGGAATCAATGCCCCGGCTAATTAAAATAGAGGCGATAAAATCTGGAAAATGAAACTGTTCTACTAATTCTGTGACTTTTTTTTGATCCACGGGAATTATTTTCCATTCCCGTTTGTCAAAGTTCGAGGATGGGGGCATAGACTCTCCTTTAACGGTTTTCTAACACAAGAGATAAAAGCGCCATCCGGATAGTTAAACCGTTATGTGCCTGCCGGAAGTAAGCGGCGCGAGGGTCGCTGTCCACTTCGTATTTGATTTCATCAACGCGGGGAAGAGGGTGCATTACGATAGCGTCTTTAGGTAAAATGCTCATGATTTCTTTATTGATGACATAGATTCCCTTGGTATTTTCGTATTCCTCTATGCTTAAGAAGCGTTCTCTCTGAATTCTGGTTTGATAGATTACTTGAACCTGAGACGCTACTTCTTCTAAATTTTCTTTTTCTTCGAAGAAAACCCTCTGCTTTTTTAAATATTCTTTGATGTCTTCTTTCATTTTTACGTTTTTGGGGGCCACAAAATAAATTTTAATATCCCGGTACTTGCCAAGTAAATACGCTAATGAGCGTACAGTCCTTCCGTTGGCGAGATCTCCCACCATCGCGATTGAAAGGCCGTCAATCCCGCCTAATTCTTTTTTGATAGTATAAAGATCTAAAAGGGATTGAGTCGGGTGTTGGCCGGTACCGTCACCCGCATTAATAATGGGGATTTTGGATACAAGGCTGGCTTGTTTTGCGGCGCCGGATTCAAAATGCCGGATGACAATCACATCCCCATAACCGTTTAAAACCCTGATAGTGTCTTCCAATGTTTCTCCTTTAGCGGCTGAAGAGAAATTGGCGGCATTTTCAGTCGATATCACGCTGCCGCCTAATTTAATCATGGCGGATTCAAAAGAGAGGCGCGTGCGGGTAGAAGGCTCGTAAAAGAGAGTAATCAGGATTTTATTTTTGAGAGTAGATTCTGAATGGGAACGTTTTTCTATATCATCGGCTTTTGCGAAAAGTTCATCCAGGTCTTTTTTATTGAATTGCTGGGATTCGATAATATGATAGAGCTTCATAAAAACCCCTATGTATATTTTAAAACGCAGATAGAGAATAGTCAAAGGAATTGGTATTCCGGAATCGGAATAAAAAAACAAGGGGCGCCTGAGCGCCCCTCGCTTAAGTTTGGTGGTGAAGAAGTTTTGGCTTCTTCTGGTTTTATTTGGAGAATTATCTATTTACCGAAAGCAAGATTTCGAATCTCAAACCAACCTCTTTCCCCGGAAGAACCAGAACCGGTCTGAAATTGAATCAGATTGATTCTTTCCGGATCGAAGACGACAAATTTTCCCCATCCTTCTTGTTTAATAGAGTCAAGGGAAATCTTGTATTCTTTCCAGTCGGAAGTGGTCGCGGTTATTATTTCGTTATGATAATCATAGTCAGTAACACCCATAGTTCCAATCATTACTTTTACTTTGTTGCCGCTTCCTCTGATAGAAAAAGAAAGAGTTTTATACTTTGAGAAATCGGTTGGAGTGCCGAAATCCAATTTAGCAAGCGCGTAACGGTATTTGTAAGTTGCGCCCAGCTCATATTCCAGTTTCACTGTTTTCTTGCCTTTGGCCATTTCTTCCCCAAGAGAAAATTTCGATTTTGTATCTCCGCCATTTGCTTGATCATCTCCTGAAGCCCAGCTAGCGCCCGCTACTGTATTAATCTTGAAACTATTTTTATCAAAAGCGTCCAGGCTGACAACATCGGGCAGCTTTACTTCTTTGATTGGATCAATCAAGTCAGAAGACTTTGATAGAACAACATTATCGAGAGCAATCCAGCCCTTTTCACCGGCGGTTGCTGAAGCTGTCTGAATTTGAATGGCTACAATGCTGGACAAATTAAGTTCCTTCTTTGTTCCCCATCCTTCCTGAAGGCAAGATGTAAAAGGGATTCTATATTGCTTCCACTCAGAAGGAACACTGGCAATTACATAATTGTGATAATCGTAGTCGGAAACATCTTTGGTGGCGATCTGTACCCTTACTTTTGAACCGTTGCCTTTAATCCAGAAAGAAACAGAATTATAAGCCGAAATATCGATGCCGTTAGAAGAAGCTGTAAAAGCTTCCTTTAATTGTACGTAACTGTATTGGAAAGCAGCGCCCAGCTCATAATCCATGCGAAGAGCTTTTTTTGTCTTAAAACCTTCGGTAAATGAAAGGTTGGCTTTCGAATTTCCTCCGCTTGCTTTATCATCCGTAGTTTGCCAGAGGCCTTTGCCGAAATCAGATTCCAAACTTCCGCTGTCGAATTTTTCCAGGCTGGCAATATCTTTTTCTACTATAGAGGCCGGCTCTTGGTCTGTTGCTTTCTTAGTGTCTTTTTTAGCGGCAATCGCGGGAATAGCTATGCCGGTTAATAACACTAAAACCAGGGCATTCCTAAAAAGTTTTCTTATCTTTAACATAAAAATCCTCCTTGTTTTATAAATACACTTACTTTTCATAAACCTTACTTTCCCTTAGCTTTACCCGGAAGACACCAAGAAAAAATAAATCAGTTTTTTCATTTTTTTCCTCTTGTGTTTGAATAAAATTCCCAGTTATTTTTTAATGCAACAAATTATAGAATTTTTTACCGGGGAATAAAATCGTCCGGAAGAAGGGTTCTTGTCATCCTTTCGAGCGGAATTATATCATCCTTTTGGGATGATATTTTGCATACGTAATGAATGATATCCTGAAAGGAGGGGGCGATAAATTGAAAAAGAGAGCGTTTATGTAGCCGCAAGCTTTGGCTTGCGATTATTTTTGCACAGACTAAAGCCTGCGGTTACATCAAGAAAAGGACAGGTGGTAAAGAAAATCTGGAATGTTTGAGATTTTTTGATTAGTGTTTAGAACTTTTCGATGAGGCTTTTCAAATCTTCTAAGAAGAGATTTAATTCTTTCGAAGAAAGGGAGTCTTTTACTTCGAACAAGTCATGAACGTACCAGCCAGCAGTATCGATGACTGCTTTCTGGATAGAAAGGCCGTTTTGAGCAAAATAGTGGGCTATATTGTACAGCAAAGCGGGCCTGTCTGTACAGGAAATTTCAAAAGTGCTTCTATTATCAGGAAGCTGCTTATATTCAACAACAGTTTGGCGTTTGAAGGCATCGTTTGTTTTTTTTATGCTTATTTTTAGTTCCTGAATTTTTTCATCTAATTTCTTCGGGTTTTCCAAATAATAGGGCAGGGATTTTATCAAGTCTTTTTCCCAGAGAAGTAATTCATCCCGCATACGGTGTTTTGAAAAGTCCTCCCCGAATATGCCTGTGATGATAAATTCATCTATAGCAGTGCCTTCAAATGTTTCTATTCGCGCGCGTACAATGTCGGCTCCGTTGATGAGAAGCACACCGCAGAAAATCGAGAAAAGCCCCTTCTGATCCGGCGCCGAGATTTTCGCCTTTAAATATTCATTAAAAAGAGAAACTTCAATTTGAAAACCTTTTTCCAGGATTTCTTTTTTTAATTTATTTAAATTTTTGTCCTTTTCTTGCTTTAAAGGGATGATTTTCTCATCCTGTCCGATTAATGCTGACGCGCGCATATAAACCTGGTTTAACAATTCAGCTAGATAACCGGAATAGTTCTTTGAATTTGTAGCGTAGATATCCGCGTAAGTGATGAGGAAAAGTAAATCCATATATTCTCGCGGAAAAGGCGAGTTGATGAGCTCTTCTGCCAGATCCCTCATAATATGGTGGTCTTCAATGTCGCTTCTTCTAATAATGTGTGAGAGAAGAAGGTGTTTTTCTATCAAAAAAAGAATGAGCTTCTTGAAAAGAAAATCTATTGGATAGTTTTTTAAGAAATTTTCGGCAATTTCCACCCCGTTTTTTGCATGGTCGCCTTCGTAATATTTTCCCGCGTCATGAAATAAAAGAGCAAGTTTTACCACCCAGATATGAGTGGAGTAAAGATCCGCTATTTTCATTGGCAAGAGAAATTTTGCCCTATCCGAGGACGCGTCATTTTTAATTTTTATCGTAAACAAATCATCGATAGCCTTCACTGCTTCTATAGAATGCTGATCTACTGTAAATTGGTGAAAAGAATTGTAAATAATATAATGTTTTATCGGTTTTAGAGGTGTTAAATAGGCGTAAATCAAGCCGGAAATTTTCATAATATTTAACGCGTAATAAGAGCGGGGAAGAGAAAGAATTTTTTGCAGATAAACCGCGATTTCGTAAGAATAAATGAGCGTTTTTGTTTTCCCAGCGCTTTTTTTTAAATAAGAAATGAGATTGTAAGAATAGGAGTAATTTTTTTCCGCGCAGAGCAATATGGCCTCAAAGGCATTTGTTACTGATATTTCTAAGTTGTCTTGAATAAATAATTGATTACCAAGAAGGTAAAACTTGTTTTTTACTAAAACTTTCTTTTTCTTTTTCAGGAAAAGGCTGCCGAAATGATCCATAACAAAAATAAGGGAAATAAGAATCTCCGTTGCTTTTTCATAATACTTTTTCATTAATTTTCTCATTTTCGTTTCCTGATCAGGCCCATTTAAGCAAAGATAGCTGGAAGCCATCATTTGTTGATCTATATAAAAAGTGTCTTCTTTACGGCCATGAGTAAAGTGCTGCATATTTCGAATAAAAAGAATAAAATCATAGTTGTAATAAAGCCGCTTGTATTCAATTGGAGAGAAAAATGTTTTTAATCCTTTTAAGCCGGATTGTGAATAGAAAGCGTAGTTTATCCATTCCATCATATGGACGCTTCTTAAACCACCCGCGCTACTTTTTAAATTAGGTTCTTTGGAAAGGATTTCATCCGCATTTTCTCTCAGTATAAAATGTGTTTCGCGAATCATTGTCTGGAGACAACTTTTTTTTGTTTTAAGAAGAGATTTTTTGATCGAGGCCCCGATGTGCTGAAAAAGTTCTGTGTCTCCTGCGATAAGCCTGATTTCAAAAAGCGAGGTCAGAAAAAATAAATCTTCCGCAGAATCCTTCTCAATTTGTTCGAGTGTTCTAACGCTGTTTCCAAGCTTATAGCCGATGTCCCACAAGATGCGGATAAATTCTTCGATGAATCCGGTGTTTTCTTTGTTTTTTTTCTGAATGACGAGAATGTCCATGTCAGAGAATGGGGAAAGTTCGGCCCTCCCATAGCCGCCAACTGCGCAGATAGAAAGCTCTTTTTTTATTCCACCTAGATAGGCAATAACTTTTTGGATAACTTCATCTCTCCAATCAGACAAGAGTTTTGAAATGGAAAGCCCTTTTCCCGGCGACCATTGGCCAAGGGTTTCTTTTTTGAGCGTTTCCATCACTTCGGCTTCTAGTTTTTTGATATTCGGGATGAATTCATTTCGAGGAAGGGTAAGGCTCATTTTTTCTAACTCTTTGAGAAATGATTCAATATTCAACATAGAAATTTACCTTTAAAAAAACACAGGCGACGATCATTATCGCCGCCTGCTATATAATTATATCGCGTTTTCGCCTCTTTCTCCAGTTCTGACTCGAATAGTGTCTAGGATGTCGCTTACAAATATCTTCCCATCGCCGATTTGGCCTGTTTTTGCAACGGCAATGATAGCATTTACGGCTTTTTCTACAACGGCATCTTGAAGAACAATTTCCACCTTTGCTTTTGGGATGAATTTAACTTCATATTCCCGGCCGCGGAAAAGTTCTTTCATCCCTTTCTGCCTTCCATGTCCGCGCACATCGGTAATATTCATTCCAGAATGGCCGAAACCTTCCAGAACCTCTACTACGGCTTCTAATTTTTCGGGCCTAATTATTGCTTCAATTTTCTTCATATTATTCCTCCTCAATTAGATTCTAGCTGTTCGCCATGCTGAGATATATCCAAGCCGGTAATCTCCGCTTGTTCTTTGACTCTGATGTTGCCGAAAGTGATCAGATAAGTCAATAAATAACAAATCAGAGTTCCAACAATAGCAATGAGAACTGCTGCCAGCACGGAAATAAGCTGAATTCCGAGCTGAGCGAGATTGCCGTAAAACGCTCCTTTTACACCATTGGCGATAGTGCCGGAAGCAAAAAGGCCTGTGGCTATGGCTCCCCACATTCCTCCAAGGCCATGAACGCTGAACACATCCAGAGCATCATCGTATTTGAACATCTTTCTAAAAACCGACATAAAAGTAAAAGAAATGATGCTGACTATTCCGCCGATTGCCAGAGCGCCCGCAATATCGACAAAGCCGGAAGCGGGAGTAATAGCGACCAATCCTGCTACAGCGCCGGTAGACGCGCCTACAACAGTGGGTTTTTTGTGAGTAATCCATTCCAGGATCATCCAAACTAAAGCGGCCATTGCAGCAGCAGTGTTAGTAACTAAAAATGCGCTTCCCGCGACTCCATTTGCGGCTACAGCGCTTCCTGCGTTAAATCCAAACCAGCCTACCCACAAGAGAGCTGCGCCGATAAAAATGTAGCCAATATTTGCCGGCGGATTGACGGGGTCTTTTCTGAAACCCAAGCGTGGCCCCAAAAGAAGAACTAGAACCAATGCTGACACTCCGGAAGAAGTGTGAACAACCAGTCCTCCTGCAAAGTCAAGAGCTCCCAGGTGCCAGAGCCATCCTTCAGGATTCCATACCCAATGGGCTAAAGGGGTATAGACTAGGAGTGACCAGAGAATGGTAAATACAAACCAGCCCGCAAAGCTCATTCTTTCCACTATGGCCCCGGAAATCAAAGCTACGGTGATAATGGCAAACATCAGCTGAAACATAGAGAAAGCAAATTCTGGTATCGTTCCCGCGTTTGGATGAACAGAAGTGACCGATATTCCATGCAGAAAAGCTGTTTTCAGGTTGCCGAACCATTCGGCAAATCCTCTCACGTTGGCGGCGTTTGCCGGGTCTCCGCTCAAAGTAAAGATCAAGCTGTACTGCCCGACTACCCATAAAAGACTGACGATAATAGCGGCACTGAAGCTGTAGGCGACTACCGAAAGCACATTTTTCTTCTTTACCATACCACCGTAGAACAGGGCAAGCGCTGGTATGGTCATCATCAGTACCAGGGCAGCGGAAGTAAGAACCCATGCTGTGTCTCCGGCATTAATAACTGGAGCCGGAGCGGTTTCTTGAGCTATCAGGGAAGCGGGTAAAGCGGCAAGTAAAATCAGACTTCGACTAATAGTCTTGATAAAATCTCTCATATAAGACCTCCTCTTAGTTTTATAACATAAGAGTGAAATGCAATATTTATGCCAATGTGTTAATAATAAAGTTATAGGCGCGGTTAATTACCGCGCCTATAACCGCAGTTCTAGAGCTGCAACAGGGTTTATCTTTGCAGGCAAATATTTCGTAAAGGTTGAATAGCGGCAAAAGCTGATTAATAATTAATCAACGTGCTTTAGAGGTGTTTAATAATCATACAGTTAGATCGCCTTTGTTCGCCGTAATGAGGTCTTCATTAATTTGTGCTTCTTTTATGTTTGTTTTGTTAGAGGGGAAACTGCTTTTAATTTCTGTTAACTTTTCAATCATTTGCGGGTTTTCAATCACCTGGGATATCCAGCGGGTATCATCGTATTCCAGGTTAATCGAAATAGGAAAGTGAACCTTTTCTTTCTTAGCATTAATGTAAATATTAATAGAAGGAGAAAGGGTTTGCGGAAAATTATAGTCGACTACTTCAGCTATTTCGCCAGTATTGAGAACGGTAAAAGTGCCTTTTTTGAATATTTCCGATTCTGTGAGCTGGGAAGGCATTTCGTTGACAAAAGTTTTAGCGAGTCTGGGGGAATAAGATGAACCGCTTTCCCTCCTGATTTCGGTTAAAGCAAACCAGAATGGAAATGCCGCTTTATAGGACCTCGCGGAAGTCAAAGCGTCAAAGACATCAGAAATTCCAAGAATTTGCGTCAGGTCATCTATCTGCTCGCCATGCAGCCCAAATGGATAACCTTTCCCGGAAATCTTTTCATGGTGAAGCAAGACCATTTTCTGAATCGCAGTAGAATAACTTGAAGAGCTTTTTACTATCTCGTAACCAAAAACAGGATGTCTTTTCATTAATTCAAATTCTTGCTCATTGAGTGCCGCATTTTTGTTTATTATTTCTCGGGGAATCATGGTTTTTCCGATGTCATGAATGAGTCCTGCTGTGCCAATGGCTCTCAAGTTGTTTGGGTTGTAATTGAGTTTTTTTGCCAGCATGATGGCAAGAATAGATACATTCATAGAATGAGTGTAAGTGTAGTCGTCATAGTCTTTTAAATCCAGAAGGTTAATCATAGCTTCGCTATTTGAAACGATATTATCAACACTAATAGAAAATTTGCAAGGACAAAGTTATTTGGAATGAATTGGGGCTGTCTCTGGAGATTTAATTTAGATAAGAATATAAAAACTGAATTTCATTATCCTGGCGCAACCGGCTCATTACCCATTCTTCAATTTGGCGGATTCTTTCTTTGGTCAAGTTCAATTTTTCGCCAATAGCAGAAAGCGAATGCGCATCTTCTCCGTTAAGGCCAAATCGGTACTCAATAATTTTCTTTTCCCTTTCCGGAAGTTTGGAAAGAGCTTTTTTCAATTCTTCCTGCAAAGAAGACTTTATTGCTATATCATCCGGATTTACTCCAGGAGAGGAAAAGTAAGAATCGGAAATATAATCATCCATATTTGAATCTTTTTCATCGTTGGTCATATCTTCAAGCGAAGTATAAGATTGAGAAAAATCGATCATTTTCTTTACTTCCGCTTTTTCAATCGATAAGTTTTGAGATATTAATTCATAACTGGGTTTTTCTCCAAAATTCTTTGAGTATTCATCCATAAACTTACGGATTTGCTTGAGCTCATTGGAGCGGTTCATGGGAAGCCTGACCATTCTGGACTTTTCAGCAATCGCTTTCAAGATAGACTGCTTGATCCACCAAATAGCGTAAGAAATAAAATGGAAACCTTTTTTATAATCAAACTTGTCTGTCGCGGTTATTAATCCTAAATTTCCTTCACTGATCAGATCAGAAAATGGAATTCCATAACTCTGGTAGTTTTTTGCGATAGAAACAACAAAACGGAGGTTGGAAATAATCAATTTTTCTTTAGCTTCCCGGTTGCCTTTAAAAGCTTTTTCCGAAAGTTCTATCTCTTCATCCCTGGTTAACAAAGGGATTTTATCAATCTCTTTCAAATAGACAGATACAGCGTTAGTCTTCAGAATTTTTTCATAATTATCTAGTTTTACTGGATGAAGGCTGTTGGCGGTCGTTTCTTTTTTCATAAATTCTCCTCCTGACAATCTTGTATTGCAATAGGCGTGCCGAAGAGAGAAAAATTTACCTCATTGATTTTAAAGGAATTATAAATTTACCAGAATTTTTCAAAGTTAAAAAACTGAGACTTTTTGACACAAAAATAAGAGCTGTATTAGATGTGTGTCGAAAGTAGTCATTTGAGTGGAGCTGGGTAATCAAAAAAAATCCCCCGCCATTTCTCAGGCGGGGGAAGCGTTTGTTTAGTTTTTACTAAAATACTACCTTAGCAACTGGAGCATTAGTTGTGGTTTCTGGTTTGCCTGAGCGAGCATTGCTGTTGCGGCTTGTGTCAGGATCTGAGACCTTACAAAACGTGACATCTGCTCTGCCATGTCTGTGTCGCGGATTCTAGACTCAGCTGCCTGCATGTTTTCGTATCCAACCATCAAGCCGACAGCGGTTTTCTCCATTCTGTTCTGGTAAGCGCCCAGATCGGCTCTTTGTTTGGAAACTTTTGTGAGAGCCAGATCAATCATGCCGATGGACATGTTGGCTTTGTCCGGTGTGCTCAAGCTGATAAAAGAAGCGGTAGTGGGATTTCCTATAGAGGACTTCAGACCAAGCCCCTGACTGGACATAGTGCCTATGTAGACTCTGTACCGCTGGTCCATATTTGCTCCTACATGGAACCAGATACTTGCCATAACAGTGTTTTCTCCCTCGGATCTCGCAAACCTTCCAGTTAACAAGTTCATTCCATTGAATTGCGCATGGGAAGCGATTCTGTCTACTTCGGCGATCAGCTCTGATACTTCTACCTGAATCTGCATTCTGTCTTCCGAGGAATAAATTCCATTGGAAGCTTGAACAGCAAGTTCTCTTAACCTCTGTAGAATACCATGGCTTTCATCCAGATAGCCTTCTGCTGTCTGAATAAAGGAAACACCATCCATAACGTTGTGGTTTGCCCGGCGAAGACCCTGGATCTGGCTTCGCATTTTCTCAGATACCGCTAGACCGGAAGCGTCATCACCCGCGCGGTTAATCCGCATACCCGATGAGAGCTTCTCGATGTCCTTGTCGCTGTCGCGGTTGTTGATGGTCAGCTGCCTCTGACTAAAAATGGCACTGACATTGTGGTTGATAATCATACCATCCTCCTTGATGTTTTCCTGAGAACGTCCTTGTTCTCAGCTTAATATCTTTTTCGGAAGATTCTGATTTTGCATTAGAGTTTAAAAAGAGTTTTTTTGTCCGAATTGCCGATAGTTTTGACTAATCCTGCTGATTATTTTATAATAAATAGAAGATTTGAAAAATTTTACTGCCGTAGGAGGGAAATTTATGATAGAAGATTTTATTCAACTAAAAAAAGAAGCGAATGAGAGGATGGATAAAACCATTCAACATTTAAAGGATGAATTCAAAAAACTCAGGACCGGCCGGGCACATGTAGGAATGGTCGAAGATATCCGTTTTGATTTTTATGGTACGCTCACGCCGATTCGGCAGGCAGCTTCTATAAACACACCAGATCCACATACTATTGTAGTAGACGCCTGGGATAAAAGTATATTGAAAGCAATTGAAAAAGGTGTTTCGGAATCAGGCCTTGGCTTCCAGGCGGCAAATGATGGGAAAGTGATTCGTGTTTCTATTCCGCCTCTTACCGAGGAAACAAAGAGAGATTTTGTGAAAAAGGCGAAGGAAATCGCCGAGGAAATAAAAGTAACTATCCGCAATGAAAGAAGGGATATTAATAACCATGTAAAGAAATTATCAAAAGATGGGCATATTGGCGAAGACGATGAGAGAAGAGAATTGGATGATATCCAGAAGGTTACAGACAATCATATTAAAACAATAGACGACGTGGTCTTGAAAAAAGAGAAGGAAATTATGGAAGTATAAAAGCGGAGTAAATGAAATGCGACACTATGGCTTTGACCTGGATGAAAAAAAATTACCAGCGCATATTGCCATTATTATGGATGGAAATGGAAGATGGGCGCAAGAAAGAAGTTTTGAAAGGGCCAAAGGGCATGAAAAAGGGTATGAAACTTTAAAAAGAATTATTGATTTTAATAAGAAAATAGGGGTCAAAACCATTTCAGTTTATGCTTTTTCCACGGAGAATTGGCAGAGGCCGCAAAAGGAAGTTAGCTTTCTGATGCAATTGGCTGTAAACCTTGTCCAGGAATATACGGATACTTTGATTCGGAATAATATCCGGCTGTTGATTACAGGGACTGATGACAATGTTGAGGCTGGATTGCTTTCTTTATTAAAAGAAGCAATGAAAAGAACAGAGCATTGTGATTTTTATACGCTGAATATTGCTTTTAACTACGGCGGCAGAAGAGAAATAGTAGATGCCTGTAAAAAAATCGTTGTTGCGTATAAAGGCCGCGAAAAAGATTTGCGGAATTTTAGTGAAGGCGATTTTGAAAACAATCTTTATCAAGCAGGCCTTCCGGATGTGGATTTAATGATTCGGAGCGGCGGCGAGATGCGGATCAGCAATTTTTTATTGTGGCAGAGTGTTTACGCGGAGCTCTGGTTTACTAAAAAGTTTTGGCCGGATTTTACGGCAAAAGACTTTTGCAGGGCTATTTATCAGTATCAAGGAAGAAAAAGAAGATTCGGTGGTTTGTAAAGGGGATAGGTATGTTTACTAAGCGTTTTTTGACGGTTCTTGCGCTTCTTCCCGGTGGTGCCTTTGTAATGTTTACAGGAATAGCGAATGGCCTTCCTCTTTTTTTTAGTCTTTTATTGATAGCGCTGGTTATATCTTTTGAGATATTCAGTTTAATGGAGAAAAGGGGTTACCGCTTTTATCTCTGGGTTAATTCTGTGTCTGTAACTTTGAGCTTTATTACTTTTTATCTATATGGCCTGGGTGTTTATGACGTTGGTTATTTTTTTGTTTTACAACTGGGTTTGCTTACAGTTTATTGTTTGATGATCCTGATTATGGAGTCTTTATCTGGAAATTTTGAATCTTCGATGGAAAATATTGGTATTTCCCTTTTTGGGTATATAACTCTGGGTATTTTTTGCCCTATTATCGGCCTTGTAAAGATGATCGACATGTCCGGCTATATGCTGGCTTTACTGGTAGGCGTGACTGCTTTTACTGACAGCGGCGGGCTTTTTGTAGGAAAGTTTTTTGGCAGGCATAAGATACCCTTTTTGTCCAGCCCCAACAAAACGATTGAGGGCTATCTCGGTTCAGTTTTATTTGGTTTTATTACGGCTTTGTTTTTTTATTTTCTGCAGATTGTATTTTCTTTTTCGATATTCTCACTTCAAAAAATTCTCATTATTGCGGCGGTTGTTATTTTCTCGAGTATTATTGGTGATCTGGGAGAATCAACTCTGAAGAGGTGGGCACATACGAAAGATTCCGGCGACCTCTTGCCCGGACATGGTGGTTTTTTTGATCGTTTTGACAGCATGATTTTCTCAGCGCCAGCCTTCTACGTTTTGATAAAGTTGATGGGTTATTGAGGATAATAGGCTCTTTTAAAATAAAGTCCTTGGGCCGGCACCTGTCCTCTTTTTGCTTGAGGGAGTTTTGTTTTATTTTTCAAGGCCTTTTTTATTTCAGAAAGGCTTGTTTTTCCATCGGCATAGTTTAAGCAAGCCGCGATGATGTTTCGGATCATACCTCTTAAAAAGCCATTGCCTTTAATAAAGAAAACAGTTTGGCTTCCATAGGAACTCTTGATTTCTCTGGCTCGAAAATAGAATATCTGTCTTTCGGTATTTCCTTCTTCTCCATACCCGATGCAAAAATTTTTGAAATTGTGTTTTCCGACAAAAAGAGAGCAAGCTTTTTTAATTTTTTTTATATCTATTGGTTTTTTCCGGTAGTAGGTGTAGGGGAGAAAAAATGGCAGTGGATGGCCTGTTTGATATATAATATATATATATTCTCTGGCTAAAGCTGAAAAACGAGAATGAAAATCGACGTCTGTTTCCTCGGCTGAAATAATACGGATTTCTTCAGGCAAGGAGAAATTTAGAATTACTGGCAATTTGCTGATGGACATAGAAAAATTGTTTGTTAGAAAGTTAGCCGTGTAGCGAATAGCATGGACGCCTGAGTCGGTTCTGCCGGCACCTGAAATTTTAATTGTTTCCTTCATCAGTTTGGATAAAATTTCTTCTAAAATGCCTTGAATCGAGGCTTGTTTTTTTTGTTTTTGCCACCCGCAATAAGGTTTGCCATCAAAAGAAAGGGTTAATTTGACATTCTTTTTATTCATCGCATGAATTCCCCCTTTTCAAAGCGAGTTAGGGGGATTTGAAAATAGGAATAAATATTTCATAGGATTACAATCCAAATTAAAAAATAAAAAATCAGCTTTTTTTAAAAAAGAAGGCTGTTATTTTTTTGAAGAATGCCTGATCGAAGAAAGAGTTATCAGCATTTTGTCTTAATTTTTCTTGTTTTTGAGAAATGGGTGTTTTTATAAAACAGACATCTTTCATCGATATAGGCGTTCCTATTTTTCCGAAACTTGCAGAAGAAAGCCTTTCCATTTCGGAGTGTATTTTTAATTTTAGCTCATTTTTTTCCAGATAAAGTGTTTCCATGGAATTTTCTAAAAATTTTATTCTTGAATCGTAACTCTTTGACTCGAGTCTCTGTTCTACAATAATAAAAGAAAAGCCAATAAATAGAAGAAAAATGAACAATAATTTTGACGAAACAGTTCTAGTTTGTCTCACAAAAAGCCTCTTACTTCAAACGCCCGGAGTTTTGCGCTTCTGGAAGGCCGATTCTTTCGAATTTCTTCCTGAGAGGCAATAATTGGTTTTTTTGTTACCACCATACCCTTTCCTATCATTTCAAGATTTTTAAAGCAGTGTTTCACTATTCTATCTTCCAAAGAATGATAGCTAATAATTGCCACTCTGCCGTTTTCAGATAAATTATCGACAGCATGGGGTATAAAACTTTCGAGAATTTCCAATTCTTTATTCACAAAAATTCGTAAAGCCTGAAAAGTCTTAGTCGCTGGATGACTTTTCCCTCTTTTCTTTTTTACACGTGCCACAACATCTCCCAGTTCTTTTGAACTCGAAATAGGCCTTTCCCGTAAAATAGCCCGGGCAATCTTACGGGCTTCGTATTCTTCTCCATAATGGTAAAGAATATCCGCGATTTGTTCTTCCTTAAAATGGTTAACCACATCGCCTGCGGAAACAGAGGAAGAGGTGTCTAAACGCATATCTAAGGAAAATTCATCTGTATAACTGAATCCTCTGTTTAAAGCATCCGGGCCCTCCGTTTCGCTTTTGTTTTTCAAATGAAACAGAGAAATTCCCAGATCCGCAAGTATTGCATCGACTTTATTTATTTTTTCTTGAGCGAGTATTTCTTCAATTTTATTGAAATTAATATTGATAAAATAGGCATTGGAAAACGAAGAGAGTCTCTGTTTTGCTCTTTCTAAGATTTCTTTATCTCTATCCACGCAAAGAAGTTTGCCGTCCGGGATGAGCTTTAGAATTTCCAGAGAATGGCCGCCTTCGCCGCATGTCCCGTCTACCACAATGCTTTTTGGAGAAAGATTAAGCAATTCGATGGTTTCCTTTAATAAAACCGGCGTATGATAAAATGTGTTTTCCATATTTTCTCTCTTATTTATAATGTAAGGCAAGAGTTACTTCATTGCCTTTTTTGTTGTATTTCACCCGGTCCATTATTTTTCTTATCATATAAACACCTCGGCCGGAAGGCTTCAAAAGATTGTTCTCCTGAAGCGGGTCCGGAATTTCTTCCATTCTAAAACCAGTGCCCTCGTCTCCTACTTTGAATATCAGGTAGTCTCTAAAAATCCTATAGCTAATGGAAACTCTTTTCTGAACATTAAACTTATTGCCGTGCTCGACTGAATTTATAATTGCTTCATAAAGTGATGTATAAAGGCGCCATTTGAGCTCTTCACTTATCTGAATAAATAGAGAAATGTCTTCCATTATTTTTACGATGGCATTGTCAATTTCCAGAACATTACTTGGGATAGATAGATTGTTTTTTAAGATTTTTTGTTTGCTCAAGATAACTAAAAGCATGCTGACATCATCGTCGGTAAATTGAAAGGAATTCTCTGAAATACTTTGATAAATATAGTTCAGGATGTGCTTATTTTGTAAACCTGTGCTCTGCTTAAAAACTTCTATGACGGTTTCAATTTTGACTAATCCCTCTTCTTTCTTGAAAGTGAAGAGGCCGTCCGTGTAAAGTAAAATCTTGCAGCTTGGGGGAAGAGTGGTTTTCCTCATAAAATCGCTGTAGGGGACGTTTCTTTTTGTGCCCAGGGGGAAAGAACAGGTATCTAGAATCTGAATACTTTTCTTCTTTTCGTCAAAAACCAGGGGAAAAGGATGCCCGCAATTGATGTATTCCATAGTGTAGTTTTTCGTGTCAATAATACCATAGAAAAGAGTAATATATTGATCTTCCGGCAGCACTTTCATCATAATGGTGTTTAAGTAGGATACCATTCCATCCAGCCGATGCGGGTCGCGCGGGGCAAATTCTACCAGCATTTTCAGCATAGCTGTAATGAGTGATGAAGAAACCCCATGCCCGGAAACATCCGCTATGAGCACGCCAATATGAATTTCGTCAATCTGGATAACGTCATAAAAATCCCCTCCGAGCTGAGCGGAAGGCTTGAAGAAGGTTTCAAAACGAATACTGGAAGAATAAATAGGAGGAATAGAAAGGAGGTGTTCCCATATTAAACGCGCCGTATAAAGTTCTTCTTCAATCAATTTGTTTTTCTGCTCTAACTGGCGGTAAAGGGTGTTTTCTACAGTGATATCCTGGAATACGGCTTCTATAAATTCTTCTTCTCCAAGATAGATTTTTTGCAGATGAATGGAGAAAATATTTTCCCCATACTTTTCTTTTAAAGACAACTGAAGGTAAAGAGATTTGTTCTCTTGAACTTCTTTGATTATATCTTCAAAATTCGAAGGGATTTCAAAAAATTCATGAATCGAATTGCCCTGAATTTTTTCCGCGTTCAGAAAACCAAGTGAAGTAGTGAATCTATAATTGACAAAATAAATGTAGCCTAATTCATTGAGTATGGCAAGGCCTACAGGAAGTTCATTTAAAAGCTTTTTGTATCTTTCCTCGGATGCTTCTAATTTTTTAAATAAAAGGTATTGTATAGAGTCATCAATAATAGTGTACAAGCCGCCGCGAATAACCCCGTCAATGGCATAAAGAGGGATTCCTCGAATCTTCAAGTTCTTTTTCTCATAAAAAAATTCTTTTTCCAGGCTGCTGCCCGTCATAACCTGTTCAATAAATTCAATCGGGAGTATTTTCTTTATGTTTTGAAACTGATGGGGAAAAAGTTTTTGAAATTCTTTGTTAAATTTAATGATTACCCCTTCCGCATCGGTTAGGCACATCGATATAGGGTTTTTTTGAAAAGCGCCGTCTAAAAACTCCTGATTTTCTTTAAAGCGTAGGGACAATTCTCTTAAATAGAGAACCAAAAACAACTGTCTTTTTATGAACAGAATCAGTTTACTCGAAGAATTATTGATGTTTTTACTTTGATAAAAGACTAGAAAAAAATATTCTATTCCAATGAAATCAAAGGAAATAGGGTAAATTCTAACTTTATTTGCGGCGGCTAGCGAGACAGATTTTGCCGCGGAGGCCGCGTAAATGGCATTAAAAGAGGAGTCGCTTTTGGAAAATTCGTAAAACTCCTGCTCTTTGCCTTGAAGGAGAAATTTCAGATTTTTACTTTCGATTTTTTCGTCATTCATTAGGTCTGTAAAGCAAAGGCCGTCATAACGAAAAAGAAGAATGGAGAAATTATAATGGTCTTTTGAAAGGATCTGAAACAAAGAGACGAAAATCCGGTCAAAATTTAAGAGAGAAGTAATAGAAGAAAAACTTTCTAAGATTAAATCTTCGAGATTGTGTATCGATTTCTCATACTTCCGGTCTTTTCTCCGGATGCCTTTCCCTACATAATTGCCTGCGAAGAAGCTAAGGAGCAAAAGAATGATAACGGTAAGAATATAAAAAAACATTTTTCAAAAATTTAGCTGATGAGTTCCAATTTGTCTACTATGTGAAAGAACTCATTTAATCGAAAAGTAAAGAAAAGGTCTTTAATATCTTTGTTTAAACCTGTCACATAAAGCTTGCCGCCCAGGTCATCAAGCCTTTTGTAAGCAAGCAGAAGCTTGCCGATGCCGCTGGATCCAATAAACACCATATCAGAAAAATCAATAACAATTTCTTTCTTGCCTTCATCAATCATAGAAGTTAAGACTTCTTTAAATTCTCTCGCATCCGGATCCGTCACAAGGTTTTCTTTGATTTTTAGAAGAGTTTTACCTCTATGTTCTGATATTTCATATTTCATAAGAAACTCCTAAAATATTATAAAAAAACACCCCATTTAGATGTTAATATTCTAATAAACTTTTTGATTAATATCAAGATTTTTATAAAAAAACTTAACAACTTTCAAAAATGGCAAAGGCCGACACATTCAGGTTAGAATTGCCCAAAACGCGAACAGAGGGTCGCTTGCAATTATTGATTAATTTGTATTTTTTAATCTTTTTATGTATAATAAACCTTTGATAGATTGAGGAAAACCGGAGCGCAACTTATGATTATTGTTCTGAAACCTACTGCGACAAAAGAGGAAATGAATCACATTGTTGATATGATTCAGAAAGCGGGCCTTAAAACGAATGTTTCAATTGGAGACCATCAGACAATTGTTGGCGTGATTGGTGATAAAACTAAATTAAGCGATATGCCCATTGCTTCTCTTGCCAGTGTTGAATCAATTGTCCAGGTTTCCAAGCCTTATAAAATTGCCAGCAGGGACTTTCATCCGGATGATACGATTGTGGATGTAAAAGGGAGAAAGATTGGCGGAGGGAATCTGGCTATTGTCGCGGGTCCTTGCAGTGTTGAAAGCGAAGCGCAGATGATGACTATAACGAAAGCGGTGAAAGAATCCGGAGCCAATTTTTTAAGAGCAGGGGCATTTAAACCCAGGACTTCTCCTTATGCGTTTCAAGGGATGGGAGAAGAAGGGCTTAAGCTTTTAAAAAAAGCGGGCCGGGAGTTTGATCTGCCTGTAGTGACTGAGGTTATGGATACCGCGACCATTGATTTGATTTGCGAATACGCGGATGTGCTTCAGATTGGTACCAGAAACGCTCAGAATTTTGCTTTGCTCAAAGAAGCTGGTAAAAGAAATTTGCCCGTGGTATTGAAGAGAGGCATGTCTCAGACTATTGAAGAGTGGCTTATGTCCGCTGAATATATTATGTCAGAAGGCAACAAAAATGTTATTTTGTGTGAAAGAGGGATCAGGACTTTTGAGACCGCTACTAGAAACACCTTTGATATAATAGCTGTGCCAGTTATAAAAGAGAAAAGCCATCTTCCTATCATTGTGGACCCGAGTCATGCTGCTGGTAAATGGCAATATGTTGTTCCTATGGCTCTGGCTGGAATTGTAGCTGGGGCAGATGGAATTATGATAGAAGTGCACCATGAACCCGAAAAGGCAATTTCTGATGGGGCGCAATCTCTCAAACCAAAAAAATTTACAGAAATGATGAAGGAAATAGTGAAAATAGCTTCGGTAATAGGAGTAGGGGAAAATTTAAAAATTGCTGCTTGAAAATATTTTCTTGGAGTCTGTATGGAACAGAAGACTTTTGGTATTTATGGATTAGGGCTGATCGGAGGCTCGATTGCCCTGGCGGTAAAGTCGGCCATACGTGGTTCGAAAGTGATAGGTTTTGGAAGAGATAAAGAGAAGCTCGAATCGGCTAAGCGTCTCGGAATTATAGACGCTTATGCGGATGAAAAATCTGAAAAAGTGGGAGATTTAGACTATTTTATTATTGGTACTCCCACGGAAACAGTTTCGCAAATATTTTTATCTTATATGAATCAGCTTTCTGAGAACGTTGTAGTGATGGATGTGAGCAGTGTAAAAAGGCCGGTGATCGAAGGAATTCATAAGGTTAATAGTAAAGGCCTTCGCTTTGTAAGCGCTCACCCTATGGTTGGGAGCGAAAAATCCGGATTGGAATTTGCCAGGGCGGATCTTTTCAACAAGAAAATAGTGGCTATTATTGAAAATGGCGAAGAAGAAGTTATAGATCAGGTGAGGGGTTTCTGGAAGCTTCTGGGAGCTCAGATAGTGCTTGTTTCTGCGGATTTCCATGATGAGATTGTAGCCAGTACCAGTCATACGCCCCACCTGATTGCCTCAGCAGTTTCGCGCTGTTTAGAAAAAGACGGCTGGTCAGAGGTGAAATTTTTCGGGCTTTATGGGAAAGGGCTTTTGGATACGACTCGCATTGCTCAGGGTAATCCGGAAATGTGGGCAGATATTACATTGGCGAATGCGGATAATATAGAGAGGTCTTTAATTGATTTTTCAAGGGAAATTGACACTATCATTCATTTGATCCGAAACAAAAAGCGCAAAGAATTAGTGGATTATTTAAACAAAAGCAAAGAATTTAGAGAAACTTTATGATAGCTTAACGGGTGATATTTTTTCCTTCATAAATTTTCTTTACCTTATCTAATAGAATCTTTTCCGATTGTTCCGAAATGAAGTAACCTTCTGCCAGATAGGAAACCTTTTTATTTTCTTCTATTGTGGAAATGCTAAATAAAATTTTGGCCGATAAAACAACGTTTGTTTGATTGGTTTCCTTTGTCGTTTCGAAATGATAGGAATAAAGAAGATAGAGGTTAGGTTTTAGCTTTAAAAAAGAAAGTTCATTGACAAAATTCGTGGATACAATAGTGGATAAAGTATTTGTGTCGTTTTTAGCAATGGCTTGAAAATAAGAGGACACGACTTTTTCATATTTGTCCGAATTGTAATTTCCCATATAACTTAAAATTCGGTAAGCTAAATAAGCAAAAACGGTTACCACCACTACCATTACGGCGATGATCCGCCAGTCTGCTTTGTAAGTTTTCAATTCGTTTTTTCCCTTCGACATTTCCCCCTCCTTTCTATTAAACGCCTAATTTATCTAATATCTTAACGTATAAATCATAGTATTCCGATTTCGCGAACGCCTTGATTTTTTCTTCCGGCAGGTCTTCCAACAATGTGTCCAGGTAACACAAAACAGTCCGAAGCTCATCTTTTGTGTCACTGCTTAAACTTGCCAATTTTTCTTCAATAACCTGTTTTTTGTTTTCGCTGGCGGTTGTTGGTGAAATATCAGCCTGTACTGCATTTAATTGCTCTTCTAGATTTCCTTTGCTTTCGGATATGTCGATATTGTTTAGTTCTTCAATAGAAAGAGCAATCGGTTCATCTTCCTCAATTTCCGCGACGTCTGGAATAACAGAAAGATCAAAGTTGAATTCTTCTGACGGAAGAGGACTCGAGGCGTCATTCTTAATTTCATCTCCAAGATCATCGGTGAAAATAAGCTCTTCAGTACGATAAGAATCTTCCAGAGGTTCTAGAGATTCTCCAGAAGGGGCTGGTTCTTCCATCACAATGATGTCTTCAATTTTTTGCTCAGGGATATCCACATTTGGAGATTCTGCGAAAGTTTCCGTAGAAGATTCTTCCGCAAGAGGAGTTTCATTGTTTTTTGCTTCTGTTTCGATGCCATAGATAACCTTGTCCAGGTCATTTCCGTCTATAGAAATAATGTCATCTTCAATACTAAAAATAGAAGAGTCATTTAATAGCTCCTGTCCTGAATCAGCTTGAGAACCCTCTATTGGAATAGATGGTTCTGGAGTATTTTCAACCAGGTCTAAATTTTCTATTCTTATTTCAATAGGGGAATCACTTGAGCTAAGAGCTTCCTTGTTTTCTAAATTTTCTTTTTTATCTATATCATCCAGAGGTATTGTTTCAATATTGAGATCCAATTCAAAGTCGTCCAGAACCTGAACATTATCATTTGGCATATTGTCACCTCGCCTTTAAAATTTAAAATTTCGAAGCGTTACCCTGCCACATTTAAACGGTTTGCTTTGTTACTTTCTTCAAAATTCTTTTCCCCTTTTAGAAGTTGTTCCCATGCTTCTTTCAGAACGTTGAGTAAACGTATCACTTCGTTGATTATTTCGGTATTTTTCTCAATATTGGCTTCTAAAAGCCTTCTGTTAATATAAATATAGAGGCTGTAAAGATTGTGAGCGACTTCGCCGGCATCAAAATTAAGAGAAGTCATTAATTCTGAAACAATATCCTGTGCTTTAATAATATTATTATTGGCCAGGTCTAATTTTTTGAGATTAATTCCTTCCTTTGCGGAGTTTAGAAAACGAATTGCCCCCGAGTAGAGCATAACTACCAAACGCAAACCGCTGGCAGTCTCGATCTCTACCTGCTTGTAATTTTTGTAACCTTCCATAAATAGCGCCCCACTTTTGCCGCTTTCTTTAGAAGATAAATCGGCATTCAGTGCTTAATTCTTAAGGAATAAGGACCTTCAACTAAGATTTTTTAAAAATTTCGAATATATCCAGTGGAATCGGGAAAACAATCGTGGTAGCGTTTTCGGACGAAATATCTGTCAGAGTCTGCAGATAACGAAGCTGGACTGAAATAGGTTCTTGCTTCATCTTTTGCGCCGCTTCTAAGAGCTTAAAAGAAGCTTGCAATTCCCCATCAGCGGCAATCACTTTTGCTCTTCTTTCTCTTTCGGTTTCCGCCTGTTTTGCCATAGCGCGTTTCATCTCTTCCGGGAGGTCAATCCTTTTTATTTCAACATTCGCGACTTTTATGCCCCATGGCTCTGTTTCTTCATCAATGATTACTTGAAGTTTCTCATTGATTTTTTCTCTTTGAGATAGAAGGTCATCCAGTTCGGACTGACCCAAAATGCTTCTCAAAGTGGTTTGAGAAATCTGGGAAGTGGCAAACATAAAGTCCTCTACTTCAATTATGGCTTTTTCGGGGTGGATCACTCTGAAATAAACGACAGCGTTTACATTAACGGAAACATTGTCTTTTGTGATTACATCCTGCGGAGGGACATCCATTGTGACGGTTCTTAAACCCACCTTTACGGCGCGGTCTACAGCCGGTATAATGAAAACAAGCCCAGGGCCTTTTACTTTGTGGAATTTACCCAGGCGGAAAACAACTACCCGTTCATACTCTGTAATAATTTTAATGGTCGAGAAAAGTACAAAAACTATAAAGATGATAATATAAATTGAATACATCATAAATCCCCCCTACCTTTTTTACCTTTAGCAAAGAGTATAAAGGATAAAATCCCAAGTTACAAGTTTATTTTGAATAAATTTACAAAGTATTCGCCATAAATTCCCGTTCGCTTTTTGTCTAACTCCCCCTTTTTAAAGGGGGAGTTTTTAAATGCAGTTTTTCAACTGCCGCTTGTAGATTTCCCGGATTTCGGTTAAAATCGTCTTGTATTCTTCACTTCTGTAGTCGGGATAGGTCCATTCTTCCCAATGCCGCCAGCCTTTATCCCGATAGTAAAGAGTGATTTCTTCGTAAATTCCATCCCGGATGTAGAGGCGGTGCTGTTGATCTTTGGTTGTGGCGAGAACAAATTTCCCCAATTCTAAATAGCCGGGATCCAGATTGATTTTCCTTTTATTTCCTATGGCTGATTCTATTTCTATTTGATTGGTTGTTTTTTTTATGTCTGCTAAACTATCTGGAGCAATGAGCGTTTCAAAGGCGATAAATTTTCTCCAGATAGTTTCACCCATCTCTTCCTGATAATAATTCGTAAACATAAAAAGAAAAGGCTTGCTTTGAAAATCAGCTTTTCCGTAAAAAGATAACAATTTTTGTTCAACTTCGGCAAGAATAAGCTCGCTGGAAAAAAGAATAGGGATCACCAGCTTTACTTTTGTATGCGGATATTCTACACCCATTTGTTATTCCTCAATTGAAAATTACTGAGTTTAGGATAGGATTAAATTTAATAATTTTCAAATTTTTTACTCTTGACAATTTATGGATACTTCATTATGATTGAATGATTGAAGATGTAAATTATCATTTGGGGGTTTTTTATGAGGCGCTTATTAATGGTCAGTACGCTGATTATCGATCACACTACACTTGGAAGAAAAACTATTATAGAATCGTTAAAAAATTTTAACCTTGAGTTTTCTGAAGCTTCTGATGGCGCGAGCGGCCTTGTAATGATTGCTAAAACTATGCCGGATATAATACTTCTGGAGGTCAATCTGCCGGATATGGATGGGTTTGCTCTTCTGGAAAAGATTAAAGAAAACGCTAATAGCAGTAGGACTCCGGTGATTATCATTTCCTCGAGCAGCCGCTCGGAAGATGTGGAAAAGGCATTAAAACTGGGGGCAAAATATTATTTGATTAAGCCGATAGACGCGAGTATTTTGCTCGGAAAAATATTGCAAATTTTGGGCATAAAAGAGGAAGAAGTTTCTGCTCTTTGTCTGGATAAGAGAAGCAGTGTTTCTGAAAATAGAGGTGAAAACATAAGAGCTATGGACGATTCAAGCGGCTCTTTTAGCAAGACGGCTTCTTATCAGAAAGTCGAGGTCTCCGAATTAAAACCAAATATGACCCTGGGCTTATCCGTTTTCTCTCAGGAAGGGTCTCTGGTTTATAATAATGGCACTGTGCTGGATGAAGATAAGATTTTAAAAATGAAGCAGAATGGTATAGAAAAGGTTTTTATCAAGCCCTTCGCTTGATTTATTTGGAGAAACGGTTATTTACTTATCAATACCCCCTTCTTTTTGTATAATTTCCATAATAAAATATTCGGCTAAAGCGGGTATATCCATTTTTCTTTCTCTTAAGGGCGGTATACTAATATTGAGCACATTTAAACGATAATATAAGTCTCTTCTAAACTTGCCATCTTCGACCATTTTCAGCAAGTCACAGTTTGTGGCGCAAATAACCATGATGTCTGTTTTTATGGCTTTTGATCCCTTCAGCCGGGGCCGGAAAAATCCAGAAGTTCTTGTAAAAAACATTGGACGATATTGGTCTATATGGCGGCGGACAATAACCTCGACAGCGCGGCTTTGAAAGATTTGAACGAAATGGAAAAAGCGGGAATAAACTCTTTTTTTGACAAAATTTCATAAGCAACTTAAAATTACTCTCTAGAAATTGCGGAGGTAGCAATGCCGATACAAATAGATAAAATTTTGAGTTTTGAGGGCAATAAATACGAAAAAACCTGTGCTATGATTAAGTACGCGCGCCATCTGGCTCAGAAGAACGAGGAGAATCTTGAAATTCCGATCAATCGTTACACTAAAGAAAAAATCACAGTGTCAGCCATTAATGATATCCTCACCGGAAAAGTTACTTATCATTTAGAAGCAATGCCCGAAGAAAAATGATTCCCGATGCCGCTTTTCCTTCTATTGCTTTAGCTGTATTGGGGCCTACTGCTGTCGGAAAATCTGAGACAGCTATTCGTTTAGCCTCCATTTTTAAGGGCGAAATTGTTTCCTGTGATTCTGTTCAGGTATATCGTTTTTTAGACATAGGATCAGCCAAGCCTGCTTTTAATGAAAGAAAGCAGGTTCCTCATCACTTCTTAGATATCTTTGATCCTGATTTTCAAATCGACGTGGGAATCTATAAAAACCTTGCTGAAAAAACCATTTTAAGTATTCAGAAGCGTAGGTGTTTGCCGGTTGTTACAGGCGGCACCGGTTTATATTTCAATTCTATTTATTATGGGCTTTCTGATGCGCCTGCCCGGGACGAAGCGGTAAGGGAAGAGCTCGAAAACAAAGTTGCCACAGAAGGTTTGGAGTTTCTCTACTGCCAATTAAAAGAAAGTGACCCTGAAAGCGCTCAAAAAATTCTTCCCGGTGATAAAAGAAGAATAATCCGGGCGCTCGAAGTTTATCAGATTGCCCGCATTCCGCTTTCGCGATTTCAAAGTCAAAACAAAAAACTTCCTATTCGATGGCTCTTGATAGGGCTTACTCTGGAACGAAAGCAATTGTACCAGAGGATAGAAAATCGTGTGGAAAAAATGCTCGAAAGAGGGCTTCTTCAGGAAACTGAGGCTATTATGCAGAAGTTCGGCAAAGATGCTTTTGCTCTGGGCAGTATTGGCTATCGGCATGCAAGGAATTTTTTACAGGGTATCTGGACCAAAGAGGAAATGGTAGAAAATTTGAAAAAAGATACTCGCCATTACGCGAAAAGGCAGATGACCTGGTTCCGCAAAAATAAAGACATTCATTGGTTTGATGTTTTCGACTTTGAAGGGGTCGAAAGAGCGGCTAGAGATTTTCTCTATAGGCGCGGTTAATTAACCGCGCCTAAAATTGTTAAAACAGATTTTTAGTTGAATAAATATAATAAGTAATATAAGATATTGTTGGGTAAAAAGGTTGAAGTTGTTGGTAAATACAATGGGGGAAAGATGGAAATAAAAATAAACGGCCAGATCCTGGATGCTTCCCTGGAAGAAGAGAAAACAGCTTATGAGGTAGCGGATGCTTTAATCAAACAATTTGATCCTCAAGAGGTGATCGTGTCCTCCATTGAGATTAACAACCGTTTTTATAGCCTGGAAGACAGCGAACTACAGGGTATACAGGTGGATTCTATCGATTCTATGAATATTGAGCTTGCTACAAAAGAAGAATTGATTATTAATTTATTGGCCGAATGTAAAGAAATACTGCGTAATATTGCCAAAGATTTGAGGGAAAATTCTTTTTCCCATTCGTTGGAATTGGGTGAATTATTTCAATGGATTGTCGAAACAGTGCAGACGATTAATAATACCGCTTTGTTCAATATGGTGGAAGTAAAGCTGATTGTTTCAACTGTTCAGCAGATACAATCTTATCTAAACAGTGAAAATAAAGAACCGGAAAAGATTGATTCTCTGGCCGGGATTATTTTAAGTTTGTCAAAATATTTTGACGCCATTCAGACAAAAATTGCTTCCAATTTTTCTGTGAGTAAGAAAGAGCTTTCTGAGGCTATCCAGAACGGCAAAGAAGTCCTGCCCGAAATTTCAGAAGCCTTTCAGACCGGCAGGGATAAAGAAGCACTGGAAAAGATCAATGTGGTGATCAGCCTGTTGGAATTGTGCTGTATTTACCTCAAGAAAAACATGGATTGTTTCTCAAAAGAAGAGAGAGATGATATTGACAGTCTCTATGAAGACATGAATATTCTTTTGACTCAAATAGTGGATGCGTTTGAGAATGGAGATATGGTTTTGCTGGGAGACCTCCTGGAATATGAGCTGCCGGATAAGCTTGAAGATTACAGTAAAATTGTTTTAGAGAAATAAAGAAAATGATGCCGGATTTAAAAATTGATCAGGCTGATTTAAATGAGATTGCCGCTCTCGTTTATCAGAGCTGTGGAATCGTGTTTAAGGATTCTAATCTCTCTGTTTTGACAAGCCGGTTATCCAATAAATTAAAAGAAAATCAAGTCAACTCTAATGAATATGTAAAAAAACTGAAAGAAGAACCTCTCGAGTTAAGGTCTTTTATTGGTTTTGTCACTACCAATTTCACTTCTTTTTTCCGAACGCCCAGGCAGTTCGATATATTGAGAGAAAACGCTCTTCCCGAAATTATTCGGAAAAATTCAGAGGAAAAATTAATCAGGATTTGGAGCGCTGGTTGCGCCACAGGTGAAGAACCCTATACTTTAGCTATGGTTTTAAATGAGTTTCTGGAGCAGAATTCTTTGTTGGTAAAAGGCTGGGATTATTCTATAACGGCCTCTGACATCAGCCTGAATAGTTTATTTACTGCTAAAGAGGGCAAGTATCCGGCTGAAGGCGTAAAAAAAATGAGTCCCTATTATCTTAATAAGTATTTCAAAGAGCTAAGCGGCGAATATTTGGTATCGGATAGCATTAAGAAAAAAATTTGCTTTGATTACCACAATTT
This sequence comes from Brevinematales bacterium, assembly GCA_020052515.1. Classification (GTDB taxonomy): domain Bacteria; phylum Spirochaetota; class Brevinematia; order Brevinematales; family JAOACQ01; genus JAGVOW01. The sequence goes on from JAGVOW010000014.1 coordinate 28,932, forward strand.
AATTTATGACAATGGAATAAGGGAAATGGACATTGTTTTTTGCAGAAACGTCCTTATTTATTTTGATGCGGATATTCAGACAAGAGTGCTTTTGAATATTCATCAAGCAATGAAAGAGAAAAGCTTCTTTTTTATCGGGCATTCTGAAAGTTTATTTGGGTTATTTAAAGATTTCTCGCCTATGACCACGGAAAAGGGGATTGTTTATGTTAAATAATAATCCGATTAAAGTCATGGTGGTGGATGATTCGGTTCTGGTACGAAAATATGTTTCTCAGATATTGGGAGAAATACAAAACATTGAAGTCATAGCTACAGCGCCTAATGGAAAAATAGCGGCGCAAAAAATATTTATCAATCGGCCCGATGTTATTATTCTGGATATTGAAATGCCGGAGATGGATGGCATAGAATTTTTGAGATTTCTAAAAGAAAACACATCTTTATCGGTAAAACCGCAAGTGATACTTTTTAGTTCGCTGGTAGCGGATGGCTCGGTCGTTACATTTGAAGGATTGGCGCTGGGAGCGGCTGATTTTATCAGAAAGCCTGAGGGAGAAATAGTTCAAAACATCGATTATCTGAAAAAAGAATTTGAAATGAAGATAAAGAACCTTTTTCAGACAAAGCAGGAAAAGCTGCAGTTGGAAGATCGAAAATCATTTGTTCAAATGGATGTGAAGCCTTTAAACTATAACGAAACCGTGCTTTTTGGCATTGATCAATTAAGGTTGCTGATCGCTTCTAAAGCAATATCTCCTGAGCTTCTGGCGATTGGTTCCTCAACAGGCGGCCCACAGGCCATCCGGAAAATTATGGAGAGTTTGGGGAAACTTTCGATACCGGTTGTCATTGCGCAGCACATGCCGGCTGGTTTTACAAGAGGTTTTGCGGCTAATCTTTCTCAGCTTTTTCAAAGAGAAGTAGTTGAAGCGGGAGATGGAACCGTGATGAAGAGCGGGGTTATTTATATTTGTCCGGGAGGCAGTCATGTCCGAATCTTCAGAGAGAATAGCAGTTTAATTCTAAGGACAGACGCGAAAGAGTATGAAGGGTTCTTTTTTAAGCCCTCTGTAGACTTGTTTTTTAGATCTGTTCGGGAAGCAGTAGGAAAGAATGTGCTGGCTGTTATTTTAAGTGGAATGGGCAAAGACGGAGCATTAGAGGCCTTTGAATTGAAAAAAAGCGGGGCGATGGTAATGGCACAGGACAAAGAAAGCTCGGCTGTTTGGGGAATGCCGGGTAGTGCTGTGGAAAGAGGCGGTGTGGATATAGTGATTGACTTAAAAGACATGGGAAATGCGATCAATCTTGTTTGTCAGAACTAAAACCAATAACGCCTTGATAAAAATTAGGAATTAAAATATAATTTAACTCACCCCGCCCTTCGGGCACCACCTCTCTTTTCCGCAAAAAAGAGGGGGCTGGGGGGTGAGTTTATAGCTGAGGTTTTTATGGCTGATTTCTCTCTGGAGTTGAAAAAAGATTTTATGGATGAAGCTTTTGATCTTTTGGATGCTTTAGAAAAAAATGTTCTTTTGCTGGAAAAAAACCCCGCTGAAGAAAAGGCCATTGCGGAAATTTTTAGGATTGCCCATACTTTAAAAGGAGGGGCAGGGACGGTAGGTTTCCTGGAAGCCCAGGAAATACTGCATCTTCTGGAAGATAATTTGGATCTGGCTAGAAAAAAGAAATTAGTTTTTAATAGTCATGATATTTCTATTATTTTACAGAGCAGGGATGAATTGGAGAAAATGCTTTCTCATTTTGCTGAAAATCAGTCTTATCAGAGTGACAAAATAGAAGTCTTGAAAAAACATTTAATAGAGATAAAGTCTCTGGCCCATAGCGAACCCGCGGCTGTAAAAAAAGTGTTTTCAACGGACATGAAGCTTTCTGAGTATGAAATTTCGCTTATTATGGAGCTGATAGAGCAGAAGAAGAATGTTTTCTGGATTTCTTATCGGCTCAATGAAACAAACGAAATGCGGGATGTTTCCGGTTTTCAGATTTACGCGCTTTTAAAAGACACTGGCGAAATCATAAAAATGACGCCTGCTATTGAAGAAATGGAAACTTCCTTCTATTCGAAAATTCACTTTATAGTTGCCTCTGACCGGGACGAGGATTTTATCCGCTCAAAGACATATTTAAAAGAGCTGGTTTCTGAATTGACATTGACAAAGCTGAATATGGAAAATGTTAAAGACCTGGAAGGTTTGAGGCAAGAAAACACAAAGCTGCCGGAACACAAAAGCCTTGAAAAGAATAAAGAAGAACCGGATGTGCAAAAGAGGGATTTAGCGACTCTGCGAGTGGAAAGCTGGAAGATCGATGAACTTCTCAATCTTTTGGGTGAATTGGTAATTACGAAGTCCGTTTTTACGGAATTGGATTCAAAGTTTGGGGATGCGGCAGAAACATTAAGAGAGAATAGCAAGTCTTTTTTGAGCGGGACGGTAAAATCGGATTTTTCTTCTGATAAGGATTTATTTAAAGAAAAAGATGACTGGCTAAAAGTTTTTGACAATTTATTCAACTTTTTTGACCTTTATTCTGAAAGTGTTCAAAAATTGAATCGAATTTCCGGATCTCTACAGGAAAGTGTTATGAACATGAGGATGGTTCCTATTCAGATGGTTTTTTCCCGCTTTCCCAGATTGATACGCGATATGGCCGAAAAATTGGGCAAAAAAGTGGATTTTCAGATTGAGGGAGTGGAAACAGAAATTGACAAGGGTATGGTCGACGACATTTTTGATCCATTGATCCATATTTTGAGAAATTCGGTTGATCATGGGCTTGAGACAGTAGAAGAAAGAAAAAAAATTGGGAAAAAAGAAGAAGGGAAAATTATTTTAAAAGCGTTTCAAGAGGGCGAAAGCATTATCATAGAAGTTTCAGATGATGGGAAAGGAATTGATGTAGATTCTATTAGAAAGAAAGCGCTGGAAGGCCATTTTGTTTCACAGCAGTCTGTGGAACAGCTTTCCCGTAAAGATTTGCTGAGCCTGATATTCTTGCCGGGTTTATCTACAGCTAAAGAAGTTACCAACTTGTCTGGGCGCGGAGTAGGAATGGATGTGGTAAAAAAGAAGATTGAGGAAATTGGCGGGAATGTAGGGGTAGCAACTGTTAAGGGGAAAGGAACAAAAATAACAATCCGGCTCCCGCTTACTCTCGCTATTATTCAGGGCCTTCTCATTGTAGTGGAAGGGATGTCTTATGTTATTCCTGTAGCGGCTGTTGAAGAGACTGTGTTGGTGAATTCGAGGGATTTAAAAGAAATCAATGGAAAATGGAATCTTGAAATAAGAGAACGATTTGTGCCGGTGATTCCGCTAAAAAATTTCTTTTATCAAAAGGAATTTTCTTTTAATGCGGGGGAGAATTATTATTGCATCGTAGCAAAGTACGCAGAAAACACAATCGGTATTCTGGTGAATGAAGTGATTGGAGAGCAGGACATTGTGATAAAACCCTTAAACACAAGATTGATTAAAAGTCCCGGTATATCGGCGGCTACTATCATTGGAAATGGAGAGATAGGTTATATTATGGATATAAGCCAGATTGCCGTAAATTATTTTAAATTAAAAGCATAAGTGGAGGAGAGCAGCTTGGAAGAAAAAGTACTGAATAGAAAAATTCAAGAAGATGTACAGGACAAAAAACTAACTAAGTTTTTATTTCAAGCGGTAACTTTTTTTTTAGACGGTAATGTTTATGCTCTGGATATAGCCGACATTCAGGAAATTATTTTTCCTAGAAAAATAAGCCGTATACCTAATACAAGCGAGAAAATTTTGGGGGTTTTAAATCTAAGAGGGAGTATATTGCCTGTGTATAGCCTGAAATTGATTTTAGGGCTCCCTGATTTGATGAAAGGGAAATTTTTTATTGATGAAGAAGAAAAGTTTATTGTTATTTTGAAGAAGCAGAAGGATGTGTTTGGGGTGTTCATTGACACAATTTACAAAAATATTACCGCTACAGAAGAAAATTATAAAACCGGGGAAATGATTGAAAGATGGTCAAAAAATTTTTTGTTTAAAGGAGTTATTCTGGAAGGGGAAAAAGAAATTTTAACCATTCACAGTGACACCTTGATGAAAACCATTTTTTCTTTAAAATGATAACAGTGTAGGAGGGATTATGCGAATAGAATACATCAACCCTTTTGTGGAGGCGGCTTTTGATATATTAAGCGAAGTGCTGCAGACTCCTGTGAAAAGAGGCCAGCTTTATTTGAAAAAATTAGGTGAATCTATGAAAGGAGTGGCGATCCTGATAGGTGTAGTGGGCAACATGAAGGGCCGTATTATATTTGATATGACTGAAGAAACAGCGATAAAAATAGCTTCAAAATTGAATAATGAAGAATTTAAAGATTTTAACGCGATGGCACAGAGTACTATCGCAGAATTGGCAAATATCATTACAGGCAGGTCTGTGACCAGGCTGGAGAAGGAAAAAATGGCGTTCAATTTTACACCCCCTACCATTATTTCTGGGAGCAATATGAATATCCATGAATTCAACGAGATGGAAGCTTTGATTATACCAATTGACACTAAATATGGTATCGTGGAAATAAATGTCGCTTTTAAAGAATAGATTGATAAGGAGGAAATATGAGTATTTTGTTTGACGAGAACGGGCTTCCTACCGGCAGAAAGAAAGAGGGGGGGAATTTAAAAGTCATGATTGTGGATGATTCCCAGTTCATTATAAAGCACCTTTCTCAAATATTTCTTTCAAGGGACTTTGATGTGGTAGGTACAGCTGATAATGGCAAAGCGGGAGTCGAATTGTTCAAGAAATTAAGCCCGAATATTGATTTAGTTACTCTGGACATTACTATGCCGGAGATGAGTGGTATAGAGGCATTGCAGGCTATCAAGGCTCTGAATCCCAATGTCACTGCAATTATGGTAACAGCAATCGGCACTGCTGAATCGGTAAAGGAATGCATCAAACTGGGGGCTAAGGGTTATATAGTGAAGCCTCTTGATAGAGAAAAGGTAATTGAAAGAATTGGGCAAATTTTGAAATAGAAAAGGGAGATTTTTAGTATGGCTTATTTTCTGGGCGTTGACCTCGGAGGAACAACTGTCAAAATGGGCATTGCCAGTGAAAGCGGAGAAATAAAGGATATAATGGAAATTCCAACATTAGCTGATTCAAACCATGCCAGTATCATTATCGAAAACATGAAACAGGCGGTTATAGATTTAATTACGAAAAACAAAGTTCTGGATATCCGCGCCATGGGGATAGGGGTTCCCGGATGCGCGCTGTCGGAACAGGGCGTGATTACTTCTCTTCCGAATATTCCTGTTTTTCAGGATTATCCTTTAGTAAAAGAGTTGAATAAAGATTTGAAAATTCCTATTTATCTGGACAATGACGCTAATAACGCGGCGCGCGGAGAGTTTGTTTTTGGATCGGGAAAAGGGAGAAAAAACTTTGTTTTTATTACACTTGGTACGGGTGTGGGCGGTGGGGTTTTCATCAATGGTGACTTATACGGCGGAGAGGCAAATTACGCGGGTGAGATTGGCCATACTGTAATGGTTCCTGATGGAAGGCTTTGCGGCTGCGGCAATTATGGCTGTTGGGAGGCTTATAGTTCGGCTTCAGCTATGTCCCGGCGGGCAAAATTATTGATTGAGAAAGGGTTGGATACTATTTTGAAGAAGCATTACCCCGATAAATTAAACGCAAAAGCTATTATGGACGCGGCAAAGGAAGGGGATGCCGCGGCTTTATTTGTCTTTGAAGAAGCGGCGCGCTTTACGGGAATAGGGGTAGCAAATTTGCTCAATATTTTCAATCCTTCAGCCTGCATTATTGGAGGAGGGGTTTCCCATGCGGGAAAATTTCTTCTGGACAGGGTACGCTTTTACGCTCAGTTATACGCTCTTCCGAAGGCCTTTGAAAAAGCGGAGATCTTACTGGCAAAACTGGGAAATCAGGCGGGAATATTAGGGGGAGCGGCGCTTGCTTTTATGAAATTCAAAAATGAGAGAGATTCATTATGAATTGTTTTCTCCGTTTATTCTTATTTTCATGGGGCAGTATTTTTCTCTTCTTTTATTCTGCCTATGCTGGTATTTTGCTGGATGTCAGGGAAGTCCCTTATTCAAATCTGATAAGCGTTATTTCTAATCTCGATTTAAAAGCCGGATTGGAAGGTGTTGTTACAAGGCCGCCTTTTAAAACCTATGAGCAAGAAATTTTGGATTTCGATCAAGAAGTGGTTTATGATTTTTTTGACACAGGCGGGCGCCTTCAAAGAGGATCTTTCTTAACCCCAATGGGGGATGAAAATACGCTGAAAGAACTTTCCTCCTATTTGAGAGAAAAAAAAATTATGCTTTGTGCCTGGGCCAATCTTTTCTTTCAGAAAAAGGGTTTTCTCCGCTCATTCTGGGCAAATACTGATTTTGTCCCGGAAGACAGAGCGAATTCAGATGTTTATCGCGTAGATATAAGGAATTCTGCCGCGGTTTCCAAACTCGCGAAGATAGCCGCTTCTATGAGAAGACTTCCCATTCAAAAATGGATAATCGATCTAAGAAACATTCCTCCTCGGGAAAGAAGAGGTTATATTGATTTTGTCAGGGGGCAGTTTGGTTCGCAGGCAGTCATTGTTTCCGATGAGATTCTGGATGGAAGAGAAGTCATTTTTTCAGCGCCTTACTGGCAATTGCGGAAAGATATTTTTCTAAATTTAGGGCCGCATTTTACCTTATTGGATAAGTTAGGGTTAAGAAAGGAAGGTTTTTATTTTATAGAAAGCGATAGCCTGTCAGTGGACAACTACTCAGCCTTGACCTTCCTGCTATTGGAAGGCTGTTCGGTATTTATGCCTTACTCCATGATGAAATCTTACTTGGAAACAACTTTCGGCCGCATTTATCAGGATAGAAGTTTTCAAAGAAAAATACTGTCGGATGAAAGAATGTTTTATTATTCCAGGAAAACATTGATAGCTTTTAATTTTTCTGAAACTTTTGGTGTCTGGAAAACAAAAAATGGGATTTTTCGAAAAGGTTTTTATAAAAGCATTCTGGGGAGTTCTATTTTAAACAGCAGTCCGGAGAACCTCTTTTTCTTTTTGTTTCCGCAGAGCATTGCTGTCTGGGATCTGGAGAAGTAAATGGGAAGGAGAAAAACGCCTCATAGAGGTTTTCTTTCTTTATTGATTCTGGTCATTTTAGCGGCTGGATGCATTGGCGTCTGGCGGTTTTCGCTCGAGAAAAGAAAAGTTTCTATCCAGGAAGCCATAGCGAATATTAAGTCGGAATATGAATTTGCTGATTTAAAAATACTCCAGAGAAAAGAGAATTCAACTTCGTTCTTTTTGACTCTGCTGACCAGCGAGACAAATAAAGTTTTTGAAAAAGGCTTTGAACTACCGGGCAAAGATGTTTTTATCAGCTCTAAAGTCATTGTGATTGAAGCCTATGGTGAAAAAAAGGCTTTTGTTTTTCCGCAAGCTGTTTATTCGGACGTTATTCCGGAAAAAGAAGGTTTTTCTCTGATTCCTTATTATGTAGAAAATAATTTCCCGAGAAATTATTTTTTTGATAAAGAAAATGATGATTTTGTTGACCTTATGAGGAAAGTGTACAGGGCGGCGGATTCCGGCAATGAGGAATCAAGAGGATGGGGAAAGGATTCTTTTCGCGTGGTTTTGATTCTGGAAGCATCGCTTCATCAGGCTGATTTTAAGCCATTTGAGGAAGGCAGAGTTTATAAATTGGTTTTGCATCCGAATGGGGGGCTGGAAATTGCAGGGAAATAAGTTGGGGAAAGGCTCCCCAAAGTCGGGGAGATATTCCCCAATCTGGGGGAAGAATTTGGGATGACCGCAAATAAGTAGCAAAGCCGCAACTCTCGTTCTCGTGGAGCATGTCATTTCGACAGCGACGTGCGCTTTCGCGCGCGACACAAACCACAGATGGTTTGAAAAGATGGGTTTTGGGAGGGCATTTTATGGAATTTTTAAGTTTTGGTAAAGACCTGGAAACTGCTATGCAGGCGTTTGTGTCTGTGGCAAAAGCTTTGATATTAATAGCCCGTTTTTTATTCCTGACTCTCTGGGGATGGTTGATTATTGTTGCCGCTCTCATTTCTATTATTGTCGCGAAATCGAGGAATAAGAATGGTGAGATAACAGCGGGTGGTTTTTTAGGCTCACTAGCAGAGGTTTTCTTCTGGTTTTACTCTCATATGACTTCTGTGTTAATAGGAATTATTTTGCTTTTTTCTGTGACTTTTGTTTACAATACGGTGAAAGATCTTTCTTATTCTCTAAATTTGTTTCGGGAAGTAAAGACACTGGAAGCGGCGCTGAAAAATCTGAAAGCGGAAAGAAAACTTCTGGAAGTAAACGCTTCTCTTGTAACAGATAAAGATACCGCAAAGATAAATGTCCGCATGAAATACTTTGCCTATTCTCCCGTGAAAGACGAGGATATTTTTACCGGCGAGGCGGTTTATTCCATAGAAGGGAAGAAGTTGTTTGTTGATTTTGGAACAATTAATTTTGACTATTCTCTTGTAGAAAAAGGCCTCGCTAAAAACATTACTTTTCCGAATAAAATTTATTCTGACTCAGTCAGCTACGAGAATGGAATGAGTATTTTTGCCCAATCTGAAGGGATGCCGCTTTCTTTTAAACTGGACAACCAGGAGCTCTATTTGATGAAGCAGCCGGATTACAAAAAAGAGATTTTAGAGATTTTGTCCGCTTTCTCTTCACCTGAAAAAGCCAGGTCTTTAGGATTGAGGGCCGCTTATGGAGAGGCGCTTTCTGTTTATCCCGCGGCAACGGCCAGAACGGTCAGTTTCTATTCTACCGCTACTGGCGGTATTATTATGAAATGAAGTTTATGAAGAAAATAAAAGTCGGTATTTTGGGCGGCGCTTTTAATCCGCCTCATCAGGCCCATCTTCTTCTAGCCGATTACGCGTTTGCGTGCTGCGGCCTTGAAAAACTTATTTTTGTGCCTCTTTACGAGCCTCCACACAAGGAGATGCAAGATTCTTTTACACCGGAACTTCGTTCTTTAATGATTAAAATCGCCTGTTTTTTTATTGAGCCGGAAGAGCTGATGCGAATTTTCGAAGAAAAAGGCTGGAAAAGCGCTGGAAAGGATTTTTTGATTACTTACAAAAGTCTTTTTGCGAAGAAGCATAATCCAAAAATAGAAGTGTCAGATTCTGAGATTGAGAGAAAAGGCGTTTCTTATACAATAGATACAGTGAAGGAATTTTTAGAGAAAAATCCAGACTGGAATATTTCCCTGATTATGGGGATGGATCAGGCAACGGCTCTAGAAAGCTGGAAAGATTGGAAAGAGCTTTCAAGGCTTGTTTCATTCTGTGTGGCGGATAGGGGCGAAATGGATAGGGAAGAAGTGAAAAAAAAGTTTCCCTTTATGAATTTTTTCCCTTTTCCTGACATTTCTCTCTCTTCTACATTGATTCGTGAGAACTGGAAAGAGGGGAAAAGCAGCCGGGGACTCCTGCCATTAATCCTCGAGGATTTTTATGATTTTATGATTTCAGTGATAAGTGAGAAAACATAGGATTGGTAACCAAACCGATTGATTTGAAAAGTTTTCATCAGGTTAAAAAACTCGTTTCTGGTGGAAACGCCCATTTTCTGATAAACGGAAGTTAAATGGTCTTTGACTGTTCCCTCGGAAATAAACAAGGCATCGGCTATTTCTTTGGGCCTATACCCTTTCATCAGAAGAAGTATCACTTCCTCTTCTCTGGGAGAAACATGCCTTTCTTTGAAAAAAGTACTATCTGGAAGCAATGAATTGATCAGCATAGGTTTAATATCCAGAGCGTTCCAGCGAATTCCTTCAATCGTATATCCTCTATAAACAGGATTTCCCTTTATCAGAAGGGTGAAAATTTTCCCGTCCGGCCTTTGAACCCGGAGCTCTATAAAATTAATCAACTCTTTATCGATGATTTTAGAAAAATATTCTTGCAGTTTTTCTTTTTCATCTGGATGTACAAATTCTAAGAATGATAAACCTTTTTTTATGTCTTCTACTGCGAAGCCAAGAATTTCCAAACCAGTATTGTTGACAAAAGTAATCCTAAAATTCAGATCGGTTTCTAGAATAATGGAGGGAAGCAGAAGGGCCATTTCCTTGTATCTTTCTTCACTTTTTTTAAGCATTTCCTCTGCTCTTCTCTTTTCAACAATTTCCAATTCCAGCTGAGCGTTTGTGCGGGACAGGTTTGCGGTTCGTTCTTTCACCTGCTCTTCCAAAATTTTAGCCTGGTTTCTAATTTGATCAATGAGAAGGCCTCTCGCTAACGCGATATTAATCTGGATTCGCAGTGTTTCTGAAATTTTCCAATCCTTCGCGCTGGCGTCAAATAAAACAAAACCAATCTGCTCGTCCCTCTCATATAGGTCCTGAGCTATAAAAGCAAAAGCACCAACGTTTTCCATAATTTCCTGAGGCAAAATTTCCTTTGTCGGAAAAACTATCTCTTTTCTTTGAAGATTGATTCTTTCGCCTTTTCTCAAACCAAAAATGAGCTTTGAATTTTCTAATGGCTTGCGGGGGTTCTCATAAAGAGCTAAATAGCATTCATTTATGCCTAAAGAAGGAAGTTCTTCAGACAAAACATCCATCTGTTCCTCTATACTTAAGGAAACGGCCAACTTGCCGCTAATCTGGTTGATTTTTTCTCCTTTACGCTCTTTATAGATTTTTTGGAATATCCCATCGTCCGAAGAGCTAAGCATAATTCTAGCCTCGTGAAGTAAATCCTCCGCTTGTAATAGTATTTTCTTGTCAGCTAGATAGGGTGTAACAAAAGCGCGAAAAACAGAAAGAAAGTGCTGGAGGTTTCGAACATTTCTTTCGTTAGCCCATTCTTCTTTAGCTATATTATTCCAGGTCAAAAGAAAAATAGAGTTTTTTTCTTCCTTCAAGTTTTTTATTAAAGATTCAAATAAAATTTTTGTCCAGTTTCTCCAGGATTTATTAGGATTTTTTTTGTTTTGCTGGTATGTTGCTAAAATACTTTGAAGTATTTCTTCCTTATTGCTCAAAAGAGCGTCAATTGGATCTTCTGTCGGCTGAATGCTTCGTAGATCGGCGGCTATGCGCTGGACATGGTGAAAAAAGCAGCCACAGGATTCCCGGATAATCAGTTCTGTGGAAAGCCCTACAACTGGAGGAATATTTTCGCCTTTGATCTGTTGAACCATCAATTCGGCGGCTTTTCTCCCCTGTTCATACAGCGGCTGTTTTACTGTAGTGAGTTTTGCGTCCTGGCTGAATTGAGTATCGTCAAAACCGACTATGGGTATATTATCAAAACCGGTCCTGCCGCGCCTGAGAAGTTCTTCCAGGGCTCCGGCGGCCATATCGTCGTTTGATGCGACTATCGCGTCTATTTTAACATTCCTTTCATCTAACAAGGTGGTGATAGCTGATTTCCCAGATGAAAATAAAAAGTTGCCAATAACTGTCAAATCAGAATTATAAGGTATGTGATGAGCCTCAAGAGATTTTAAAAATATACGGAAACGAATATTGGCTTCTTCATTGCCTTTTGGCCCGCTGATAAAGGCTAGATTTTTGTAGCCATGGGACTCAATTAAATGATTCATTAAATCAGTCATACCCTTTTCATTGTCCACCAAAATGGCTGGTATATCGGCGTATTCCTCTTCTATAGTCAACTTTGGAATAGGGGGTAATTTTTTTAAAATTTCTTCAAATTCTTCTTTAGAAAGAAGATTGCGAAGTGTTGGGGCAAAAATAATAATACCGTCCATATTTTTCTTGGTAATAAAATCAAAAAAAATATTTCTATTTTTTTCCCATTCATAAAGAGAATTTAACCGCCCGGCGGCAAAACAGAAAAAATTGATATTTTTTTCGAAAGCGTAATCAGCAATACCAGACAAAATAGCAGCCTGATAGGGCGGATTTATCCAATCCGTCAGTACACCAATAGTAATAGAAGAATTTGCTGAGGTTTCTATCAAGGGATCATCTCCTTTTTAGGATAGAGCATTGCCGCGAAGCCTGAAGTGGAACTTTCATAGATATCTTTATATCGGAAATAATTGCAGAAAACTTTCTTTACATACTCTCTGGTTTCCTGATAAGGAATTAATTCCATCAGCTCAATGTCGTTGGCCGGATGAAATTTTGCCTTTGTTTTTTCTATAATCCGGATGCCGCCATTGTAGGAAGCGACAGCTTTTAGGAGCCCGTAATTAATAATATTGTCATTCAAAAAGAAAGAGCCTAGAATAATGTTGTGCAAAGGATTATAGAGGTCCGCTTTTTTTTTGTCTAAGGCTTTTTTTGAAATAAGCCTTGCTGTAGATGGCATAATCTGCATAAGGCCCCTTGCGCCTGCCCAGGAACGGGCATTTGGGATAAACATACTTTCCCCGCGAATGACCGCATAAACCAGGCTCTTGTCAGTCAATCGATTGCCCAATTTACTAAGAGCAAGTTTAATTTCGCTGTCATAAGGAGTTGGATACAGAAGAATTTGCCATTCCTTTGGTAAAAAAGGAAAATTCTCTTTTAAATAAGATTCATCGGCCAGCGAAGAATAGAGCGGGGAAGCTTTTTTAAAGTCTTTATTCCTGACTAATTCTTGCAAAACAAGAAAATTTTGAAGGTTTGGATCAGACAGCTCTTCTGAAGAAAGAATAGCCTTCGCCTTTTCAATTAGTCCCAGCCGGGTATGAACCATGAACTGAACATAATTTTCCGATTTTTTCATTTTCTTTAAACAACCACTATCCCACTCGAGAATTTCATCTGGGTTCAATTTTTTGTTCAAAAACAAAATTCTTTCTTTTATAGCCTCTTTTTCGGAATTATCTTTCCAGACATAGAGAATTTTTCCGAGATAAAGCTTTAAAGCGGTGTCATCTGAATCTGAAAAATTCTTTTCCAAAGTATGGATATAATTCTCAAAAGGAATTTTTTCTTTCTCTAATATTTGCTGAATAAAGTTTTTTGCGTAGAAAGCGTAATATCCATCAGGTGTTTTCGAGATAGTGCCTTCAAAAGCTTTCAGGGCCGCGTCGTATTCTTTCATTTGTAAATAAGAGTATCCTTCCCAAAAAGAGACGCCTTCGCTTAAAATACTGTAGTTAGAAATTAGGTTTAATTTTTGGTAGGTTTTTTCGATAACATTCGTGATAGCGTCATATTTTTTGAAGGCAAGTAAATTCCGAATAGTAAACTCAAGGTTCTTTCGCGCGTAGCCGGTGTCAATATTACCATCCAAAAAGTTTTCATAGTAGCTTAAAGCTTTTGAGTCGTTGTAGCGTGCTTTCTTAGAAAGTTTGCGCAGAAGCTGGTAATAATAGTAGCCTCGCACAGAGCTGGAATGACTTTTGACGGGCTTTTCACTGATACGCAAGAGTGATTCCATTTCAGCGGCAATTTCAGGATAGCTTTCTTTCAAGGCCAATAACCATCTAAATTTACCAGGATGAGAAAGCATCTCTAACGCAAGCGCCTCAGTTTCTTCAAAATCGGTCTTATATTCATTTATATAACGGATAGATAAGACAGCGGATTCATCATTAAGCCCCATCTTATTCAAAGAATTCAAAATGAATTTTTTTTCTGCCTGGGAGTAGAAACCCCAATTATCCCGTACCGCTTGACTATAAAAATCACGGCAATCTTCTTCTAAAAAAGAAATTTCGGCAATCGCCTTCCCGGCCAATTTTGTTTGGCCCTGTAGATAATAAAGCCGGGCCAATGTAAAACAAACTTCATCCTTTTTATAATAGGGTGAAATATTCTTGTTTTCCTCTATCATTTTCAGCGCTTTTTTAGCCCTGTCTTCCTTTTCATAAAGCGTCGACAGCTCAAGCATAGCATCCGTCTTTGAGAGGGAATTTTCTCCATTTTCTAAAATACCCAGTAGAATATCTTTTGACTTTTTATAATCTTTGATTCTTTCATAAGCTTTTGCTTTCAGAAGCTCCACATCGTCATTTAAGATAAAAAAGCGATTTTTCCCGCCTAGATCACAAAGAGTCTGAATTAGATTTTTCAGATCTTTTTCTTTGACATTGTTTCTTTCTAAGAGGAAGAAACATTTCTTGTAAGTTTCCAGTTCTTGATACTGGCTTTCCATAACTGTTTGCAGAAAAAACTCACGGGTAGGTTCTAAAGAAAAAACCACAGCGGAGAAAAAAAGTATTGAAGAAACAATGATTTCCGTTTTCAGGAATTTTTTTGAAGATGTATAGCTCACTCGCCTTCCTCCGGAGGGGTTTCCGGCGTATTCCCTTCTATCTGATTTAAGGATACCTGAAGCGATTCTGTTTCCTCGCCTAGTTTGTCATAAATTTCTCTGGAGAAATTCAGGAGTACTTCCGGCTTATCTTTTGCCTTCCTGCCCATTCCGAAAACCTTGCTCAGAATGCGTTTGGTTTCTTCAAAAAGCCTTAGTTTTTCATAAGGGTCTTCAACGAAATGAGCGGTTTTGTACTGCAGAACAGCTGCAACATAAAGCATTCCGTCGTAACCGAAGTTTTTGTCTGTGTCCGGGCCAAGAGATTTAGCTCCATCTATGGGCTCTTTGTTTTGATTGTTGAGGGCGGTGTCATAAAATTCAGCGGCTTTTTTGTAAAACAATAAAGAAAGTTCCTGGTACTTTGGATCTTTTGTTTCCAGAAACAAATCAGAAAAAAGCCATGCTGACCGTAAAGAATAAATCCCTATTTTCATAGTAGGCGAAAATCTCTTTCTATCAAAAAAAGGTATACAGCTCATGGCTAAAATATAACTGGCTGCGCCACTAAAAAGATCTCTTTTCTCTTGAAAATCCGGGATCCTTTCAAAAATTTTAATCAAATACTGCGCGCGAATATCGTGATAAACCTTGATGCTTTCAACGGCTTTTTGAGGAAGGCTGAGAAAGTCAAAATCATCCGCCGCGTAAAGGCAGCTATAACAAACGGTGATTGGATAAATGAGCGGATTGATAGCCCCGTACTTTTGAGTGGGGATGTAAGTTCTGCGAAGTTCATTTGTCAGCTCGCCCGCGTTCAATCTTCCGCCGCCTAAGCGTAATTCTTCTCTTTTGAAAGCTATTCCGCAAACTGGACAAATAATATCGTCTTTGGCAAAATAAGTTACTTCATCCGGCATATTACCCTGCCTTACTGAAAGTATTTCATTGAGATTTCGGTCCAGAAATCATGAGGCAAAAGAGCCATAATCAAAAAGACAATTAATAGGGCTGCGGCAATAAATAGGGGCAAAGGTTTAGTGAATAGACTGTTCTGCTTGTTATCCATGATATATCTCCTGTTTATTATAACTTATGAAATGGTAAATAAACATCCTCTAATGGGAAAACATTATTATAAAAATCCGACTTCATGTTTTGTATGCCTAAAGAGGCTGGATCTGTTTCATAAAAAAATTTTTTATCATAATTGCAGCTGCCGTCTTCGCATTCAATATGAATAGTAATCTGGAAACTTTTTTTCCGGCAAGGTTTTCCAGCTGCAATTGGCAAAGGGGCAAAGCAGAACGTTCCTCCATCCTTCGGAAGAATTTCTGTCGGGTTTTTCCAGAGTTCGAAGAGGCTTTTAGCCGCCTTTGAGTTAATTAACAGGGTTATTTTTGCGCTTTCGACCGGCATAAAATCGTTTGCGGAAATAACGCGGCCATAAAATTTAGGGAACAAATAATATAATTTATCTGGATCGAATTTTTTCTTAACAATAGGAGTTTCATGAGATTTCAAAACCAGTTTTAAACCCGCGGATATCTGGGTCATTAAGTCTGCTAAAAATTGAGGATCACTTCTGTATTTAACGATTAAATTGGTAAAACCTTTATTGCTTGTAATGTACATTGGCTTGACGCGGTTCAAGACATAAGCGGCAATTTCACGTTTTTGGCTTAAAGAAATAGCGCCGCCTTTTGATTCATCTAAAGAGCTGATAAGCTCCTGCACAATATCTTCTACAATATTCTTCAATTCCAACATTTTGCCTGCTTACCTTCCCCTTTAAAAGGGGAATAAGGATTTATCTTCATATTATTTTAAAAGACGCCTAAGAAAAGTCAATTAAATAGGAAAATTTGAGATTTTTATTGTTTTCTTTTACAATTTTGAAAAAGGAGAGTGTTTTGCATCCGTTTTTTATTACTATTTCCTTGATTACCAACGTGCTTTGTTTCCAATTGGCTTTAAGTGGCGATGAGAAAGAAAGGGGGCTGATGTACCGAAAAAGCTGGGGGGAAATCGATGGCATGCTTTTTTTAAATGAAGAACCGCAAAGGGTTTCTTATTGGATGAAAAACACCTGTCTTAATCTAACAATGTGTTTTCTGGATAGGGAATTGCAGATCAGGGAAGTGATTTGTCCTGAACCCTTCTCAACGGAATTGATCACTTCCAGCAACACCAATATCAGCTATGTTTTGGAACTGAATCCGGAACTGACCAATCTGGTTTTTTCTCATTATTCCGCGTTTCAGAAAAAGGTAAAGAATCAAATCAAGCGGTTAAAATAAAAATTCAACCATCCAACCCATAAAGTGCCAAAAAATCCACCTTCAATTCCTCGTGTTCTTGATTCACTCTTTTTTCCAGAGAATCCAGGCTCTCTCCCTCTTTGACTCTGCCGGAAGTAGTACAGTAAAATTTGATCTTCGGTTCAGTCCCGGAAGGCCTGGCAATGATCTTTGCTTTTTCCGAAAGCCGCAATATGATTACATTGGAAGAAGGGAGGTTCCATTTACCGGTAACCTGGCCGGTTTTCTGATCGAAAATCTTGCCGGTTTCCAGGTCAATGGTAAAAAGAAGGTCAAATCGGCCGATTTGAGCAGGCGGGTTCCTTCGAATTTTTTCCATCAGGGCTTTAATTTGCTCTGCGCCGTCCTGGCCTTTCATGGTGATGGATTTTTGAGATTCCCGGTAATAACTATACTTCCTGTAGATTTCCTGGAGTATTTCGTAAGCGGATGTGCCTCTGGATTTATAAAAAGCCGCAAGTTCTGCAATGAGGGAGGCACCGATTACAGCGTCTTTGTCTCTCACAAAAGTCCCGGCGAGGTAGCCATGGCTCTCCTCACAGCCGAATACAAAATCAAGTCCTTCCTTTTCATACTCGTTCATTTTGAAGCCGATCCATTTAAATCCGGTTAGCACTTCATCCAGTTTAATTCCAAAAGACTCCGCGATATCAGCGAGCAACCCTGTTGTCACAATAGTGGAAATGATGCGGGGCTTCACAGGCATTTTCTTTGTCTCAGCCAATTGTGAGGCTATATAATAAACCAATAGAGTCGCTATCTGGTTTCCATTGAGCAGAGCGAAATCCCCATCCGGCTTTTTCAGCATTACTCCGATTCTATCCGCATCCGGGTCGGTCGCGATAAAAATATCAGCGTTTCTTTCTTTGGCAAACTTCATACCGACTGCCATTGCGGAAGGTTCTTCGGGGTTGGGGTAGGGAGCGGTCGGAAAATTGCCGTCCGGAGTACTTTGCTCTTCTACCATGACAACATCTTTAAAGCCTAATCCTCTCAGGCTTTCAGGAACCAATCTGTAGCCTGTGCCGTATAAAGGGGAGTAGCAGATTTTGATGCCGGATGCCCGAATGACTTCCGGATGAACCGAAAGAGACTTTACTTTCTCAAGGTACACACGGTCTATTAAATGATCTGCTGTTTCAAATAAAGGACTTTGTTTTGCTTCCTGGAAGGAAATAAATTTCACCTGCGAGAGAGAAGTTATTTTTCTCACTTCCTCAATAATATTTCCGTCATGGGGAGGTGTAATCTGAGCGCCGTCTTCCCAGAGGACTTTGTAACCGTTGTATTCTTTTGGATTGTGAGAAGCGGTAATCATCACGCCGGAAATAGCTTTTAAGTGCCTTAAACCAAACGATACAGTCGGTGTGGGATGAATATCCTGGAAATAGTAAACCTTGATGCCATTAGCGATCATAACCGAAGCGGTTTCTTCCGCGAAGCGATCCGATAGGATCCTTGAGTCTCTGCCAATGAGGATTCCTTTTCTTTGACCGCTATTTCGAATAATATAATTCGCGAGCCCTTGTGTGGCTTTTCGTACATTGTAAATATTCATGCGGTTCGCGCCGGCGCCCAATGTGCCTCTGAGGCCCGCGGTGCCAAATTCCAGCTCGGTATAAAACCGGTCTACGAGTTCTTTTTCGTCATTTTTATCCAGAAGGGTTTGAATTTCTTTTCTAGTGCCAGCGTCGTAATCATCTGAAAGCCATTCCTTTATTCTGGCTTCTATCGTTTGATCCATAATAATCCATCTCCTTTGTATTTAGTGGGAATTAGATTAGCATTATTCTGGTAAAAAATCAAAAAATACATTAAACCGTCTTTCCCCCGCTCGCTTTTTCCAGTCTGTTCATGATGGCCCTGCCGATGCCTTTCTCTTCAACGGCCTGAGCGATGATAATTTCAACTCCCATCTGGTCTAAATCCACCAGGGTTTTATAGAGGTTTTTCGCGTAATCAGCAAGGGAGCTGAAACTGATTTGCTCTCTGTTTTCAGAAGGCGGTATGTCAAAAGAAAGGTGGATTACCCCAATTTTCCTGTCTCCAAACAGTTTATTTACTTTGACGTTTTTCCAATGTTCGGCCAGATAAACAGGCGCTTTCGGCTGATAATGGGCGTACTTCATTCCCGGTGAAGAGGGTTTTGCATGACTGCCGCTTGCTTCCTGAATAAGTGGGTTTTTACTTCCCAGCACAACGCGGATCATTTCTTCCGTTACGGCGCCGGGCCTCAGAATCTTAATCTGTTCATCTGGAATGCTTACCACGGTTGATTCCAGGCCCACTTCGCAACTGCCGCCGTCTATAATGGCATCTACTCTTCCCTTCATTTCCATCACAGCCATGTCAAAAGTCGTAGGGCTAGGGCGTCCTGACCGATTCGCTGAAGGCGCCGCGATAGGCAAGCCAGATTTTTCAAGCAGAAGCCGGGCTATGGGATGAGAGGGAATCCTGACGGCGACTGTGTCTAAGCCTGCTGTTACAATCGCCGGTACAGCCTTGTTTTTAGCCAGGACTATAGTAAAAGGCCCGGGAGAAAAGGTTTCGAACAATTGAAGCGCTGATGAAGGAATATTTTTTGCTACAGTAGATAAATCTTTTATGCTCAAAATATGGACAATTAGAGGATTATCGCCTGGCCTGCCCTTGGCTTTAAAAATGGAAGCGGCTGCGTCCTCATCGAAAGCGTTCGCGCCCAATCCATAAACCGTCTCTGTGGGAAACACCACAAGGCCGCCGTTTTTCAAAATCAAAGCCGCGCACTCCAGCTCACATGGATCATTGAGAATATTTCGTAATAGAAGGGTGTGTTTATTGCGCATTTGTTATTCCATAGGCGCGGTTAATTAACCGCGCCTAAATTCTCTATTCAATTGTTTCCTTTTTCAACTGATCCAGCCTGTCGGGATAAAGCTCCAGAACTCTTTTATAAAGCTTTTCCATCCGTTCTACATGGTGGTCAGCCGTGAACATCTGAGAAATCTCAAGGCTTGCTTTGGAAAATTGCTTCAAAAGCGCATTATCATTAAGCAATAATTTGATTTTTTCGGTCATTTCTTCGTCTGTATCCACCAGATAGCCGTTCTTACCGGGATAAACGAGGTCTAAATAGCTGTCATCCCTTCTGGCTATCAAAGGAAGCCCGCACATAGCGCCTTCAATCAAAGTCATCGGGTGCACTTCGCTTAAGGAGGAGGTCACAAAAATATCCGCTATGGAATAAAGCTGATAAACTTTGTCCCAGTTGACAAAACCGGTAAATATAAAAGTGGACTCTAGTCCCACTGCCTTCGCGTTATCTTTAAGCTTTGTCAAATCAGGGCCATCTCCTACCAATATCAGTTTTACATCGGGGTTTTCTTTAGCGATCGGCACTACGGAATTAAACAACTCCTGCACTCTCTTTTCCTGGCCCATCCTTCCTACAAAAACCAGCAATTTGTCGGACTTCTGGATGCCGTATTGATTTCTCAGTTTAGTAATATCGCCTTCCGTGAAGGAAGAGGATTTAAACTTTTTCATATCAATACCATTTGGGACAATCTGTACCGGCACTTCGGGAATGACCATTTGATCGTATTTTTTAGCCTTTACCGAAGGGGCGACAATGGTACTCACTCCCTTCAGAAAAAAGCGCATAATCCGCTTTACCATTTTAGAAGATAATAGCCAGCCATGGAAAATATAATGACGGTACTCTTCCCACATGGTGTGGGTAGTATGAATATGCGGAATGTGGAGCTTTTTCGCGGCGGCTTTTCCGCTGAAGCCCAGCGCAAATTCGGTATGGGTGTGAATAAGCTCAACCTTATTCTCTTTTAAAAAGTTTAATAATTTTTTCCGATTGACAAGCCCTATTCCATAATCTTGCTTATCGCCCAATCCCAGAACAAAAGTGGGTACGCGGTAGATGTTTTTCTCCTTTTCCTTGTAGCCTTTTACTTCTACAGTCGCTACTACAACATGGTGCCCCCTCTTTTCCAAACCTTCCTTTAACTGCAGCGCGGATGTAATCACTCCATTCTTCATGGGGGTAAAAGCGTCCAACATAAGCGCGATATTCATAACCGCCTCCCTTATTCGAATTTCGATATAGAAAACTATAAGTAAAACAATCGCATAGGCGCGGTTAATTAACCGCGCCTATGCTCTCTTTTTATCGACAGCGGTGCCTTAATTCTAAAACCATTGCGTTATTTTATTTTTGGAATTATAATAGATCTCGAACGCACGGTTTATAGGCGCGGTTAATTAACCGCGCCTATATTTAAATTTACTTTACCACCCCTTAAAGGGGGGCAGGGGGCCACAGGAGGAAATTATGCTCAAGAATAAAAAGGAACTTTTTTTCATGCTGAGCGTCTATACCCTTTCGACAGCCGCCTGGCTTGCCAGCAATATTCACGCCCCCCTGCGGTACACCATGGAGCCCTTAAAGGTAACAGAGTGGCATTTCTTTTCCGCAGGGATCAATGCTTTGATTCTACTGGTATTGGTTTTCCTGAAGCGGAAAGAGCTCTTTTTTATTCCCATTTTTTATGCTATTCAGCCGCTCGCTTATATCATCATGTCTTTTATTTCCCCTCAAATATTGGGCAATCACCCAAATCAAATGACCTGGAAGTTTGTGAATGATATTCTGTTTTTTATTCTGGAAATAGTTTTGTTTCTTCCCTTGCTTTTGATGCTCAGAACGGGAGACAGAATGCCCTTTAAAGCGCTCAGAAAGAAAGAGCCGGGAAAAAATAAAGAAGTGATTCTTCCGATGTGGAAAAAGGGTAGAAAATGGACGGTTTCTTTTCTCTATGCCGCTACAGTCCTGGTATTGTGTTTTCTGACGGTTTATTCCCCCATTCAGCAAGAAATCAGGCTGGATTTAATTGTTCAGCTTCTGGGTTTTCAGATAGTTTTCGCGCTCTTTCTGGGGATAAAAGAAGAGCTGATTTTCCGATGGATATTTTTAAAGGGAAATGAAAAGATTTTCCAGTCAAGATTGGCCGCCCTATTCTTACAGGCGGTTCCCTGGGCGCTTTACCATGCTTTTTTTGGAGAAGGCACCGGGACAGGTTTAATAGGCGGCGGCCTTACTCTATTCGGCGCGCTATGTTTTGGGTTTCTGGTTTATGAAACGGAAAGCCTTTTGCTTCCATTGATCTTACACATTCTCATTGAAGCGTTTGGCTTTTATCTGATGTATGGGGTGCTCATCGCGCGCTTTTATTAATTGCTTCCCATTGCTCTGCTCAAACATCAAATTCATTTTTACACCGGGGTTGTCTTCCAGAAAGTTAAGGATAGCCTCGCCTTCAATCCGATAAAGCTTCGATTTTGATTTCGCTTTATAAGTGCTGGTAATCGGCCTTTTTTCCTTAATGGCAAAAATGTCCCCCACAATCGCGCCTTTGAGGCATTCTTTGGATAGCTTGTGCTCATTAATTTCTTCCACACAGCCCTCAATGATAATAAAAATATGGCCGCTCAAGCTGTCTTTTTGAAATAAAGTTTCTCCTTTTTCTATTTCGACCTCTTTTAGAATGCTTTCCAGCTGAGTAATCTGAAAAGAAGAGAGGTTTTTAAAGAAGGGATTTGCTTTTATCGTGGTCCATGTTTTTTCATTCCTCACGCTGGCTAGCTGCCGGATGTTTTTTTCAACCTTAGTACCGCTGATGAGCCTTAAAAACGAGTCCTTCGCTATTGAATAAGCCTCTACATTGGTAATCGCGACCACATCGGCTTTTCTGAGGCTGCCCAGCAGAAGCGAAACTTCACCAAAATACTCAAATGTCGCGTATACCTTGTCTTGAATTTCCTGATTTTCAAGGCCGCTGACGTTTACATTCCCGGAAATAATAACATAAAATTTATCTCCCGGCGTGTCTTTTTTGATAATGGCGCTGCCCTTTGGAAAGGATTCCTTTTTTACAACCAGCAGAAGGTCTTTGATCCGGTCAAACGGCAGGTCCTTGAAAACATCAATTCGGCTGAAAATATCGAGAATGTGATAAGCTTCTTCAAACTCGTATTTTTCAATATCCGGATAAAAAGTTTCACCGATTCCAAATTTCGCGAGCTTTAATTTTGTTTCTTTTGGAAAATCCTTTTCCGCGATGTGATAAACGGTAATTTTTTTCTGGACTTCTTCCGGTAATAAATTTAAATAGCTGACAGGAGTATGAAGAGGTGGAATTCCGGCCTCATGGTAAATAATATCATAGTGCCATGGAAAATTGAGAAGATGCTCAGCCCTTTCTTTTGTCAAAACACCTTCCTGGTGTAGTTTTTTTATGGTTTCCGGTTCATTCAAATGATCCGACGAATAAACAAAATTTTTATTCCGGTAGTTAAAATGAAAACCGATGGTCGGAATGGAATGGAGGGTATAGAAAAAGTTAAAAATGGCGCCATGGATATTGTAAAGCACATTCATTTTAACCGGGTAAAAGTTAAAAAGGCTCATCAGAGTGGCGGCTGGAATCCGGGTGAGCGCGGAATACTTTCTCAAAAAACTCTGCATCACAGTCGGTGTTGTGTAAATGGTTATCCTGGTTTCTTCCAGGATTTTTTGAAACGTTCCGGCGTCATGGTCGGCATGGCAATGAGTCAAAATAACGCTGTCAATGAGTTTAGAGTTGACATTAGAATCTTTCAGCCACAGGGTGGAATTCGCGGGCGGATCTACCATAATGCCCGATTTATTAATCCAGAGAATGAAACCCGAAGTGTTTTGATCCGGGTCAAAGCCGTGGGAAGGCCCCAGACAGGTAATGCCAAACTCCGGAGGTAAGAATGGTTCGGAAAGCGTAGTCCCCAGGTCGTAAAGCGCTTTGAAGCTCATTCTTGCGGGTACGGTAACCAGAAGTTTGTCATGGTCATAGACATCAAAACCGCCATTTTCTTCTTGACAAATCCGGACATTCTCAACACAAAAACCGCATTTATCGAGTTCGCATAGCTCCACCAGATCTTCAAGAACCCGATTTCCCCTGAAATAATTCATCTCTGATCTCAGGTTGGGGATGTAATAATTCTCAATCTTTTCTACTTCATTGGAAATGTCCACTTCTTTAGGGCCAAAAACCGCTTCCTGTAAAACTATTTTCATGTTTTCGATGTGATCTGGATTGACAAAAATCCTTGTCTTTTTTTTCTTCAGGAAGAAATTATAGTAAATAGGAAATTCAATCTCAGCGACGCTCATCCCATGCTTGGGGTCGAAATGTTCCATAGGAAGGACAAATATGGTTGGAACACCTTTCGGTAAAAAAATTGTGTCTTTCAATGTTTCAGGAGGGGAGCCGAATTGAATGTAACCGGCTGAAGTGTCTACGAGATACCCGCCTCTGGGAAGCTCAGTAATCAATCCAGACAGTTCTCTTAAACTTTTAATTTTCTGCATTACTGCCTCCCTTATTTCTCAGCGTATTTCTCGCGAATCGCGCGAATGACGTCGTAAATAGAGAAAAATGCTTTTACTACATCCGGATCAAAATGCTTACCGGATTGTTCTCCTATATACTTCAGCACCTCCTCTTCCTTCCAGGGTTCTTTGTAAACCCTTTTTGAAATAAGGGCGTCATAAACATCCGCCAGGGCTACGATTCTGCCGGCTATCGGTATTTCTTCTCCTTTCTTGCCAATCTGGGGGGCTATTTCTTCCCGGTAGATGTTATCTACCCTGCCCATGTAACCACTTCCATCCCATTTTTCATGGTGGCTGATGGCGATTTCCGCCGATAAAGCATCCCAATCTGAAACCGGATTCTCAAAAAGCTGGGCCCCGAAAATGGTATGTTTCTTCATAATCTCAAACTCTTCTTCTGTCAACTTGCCGGGCTTTTTGAGTATCATGTCGGAAATAGCTACTTTACCTACATCATGCAGCATAGCCGCGATGCGAAAGGTGTCTTTTACTTTCTTGATTTCTTCCAGCGGTATTTTTTTGTTTTTTGCCCACTTTTCATAGATTTCAATGGAGTAGCTTCCTACACGGTTGACATGATTGCCCGTTTCCCTGGGATCTCGAAGTTCAGTCATTTTGATCATTCGCAAGACGATTTCCCGCGTCATTTTTGCGCGTTCTATAGCGACCGAAGCATTGTTAGCCAGGAAAGACACATACATCATTTGATCGTTGCTGAAAGAAGTCACTTCGCCTTTTTTATCTTTCGCGTTAATAATCTGTATGACGCCAATAATGTTTTGCTGGCTTGTGACCAAAGGCACAGTCAGCATAGATTTTGTACGGTAACAGGATATCTCGTCAAAGTAGGGGTTGAAAGAATAGGAAACACCGCCGTTCAATTGGTAGACATCTTCTATTAAGAGAGGATCGCCAGTTAGAGCGACATAGCCCGCTATGGACTTGTCATCTATTGGTATATCAAATATAGAATAAATATATTTATTGTTCCCTTCATCTATTTTCGCGATAGAATCATTCTGAACGTAGCTGAATTTAAGTTTATCTCCATCAGCCAGAAAAATGGAGCCGGCATCAGCTCTCGTGAATTTTCTAGCCTCGAGTAAAATGTTGTCTAAAAGCGAATCAATATCTTTGATATGATTAAGCTTTTCGGAAATTTTTAAAAGCTCGGAAATTCTTTTTGTGTTTTTTTTGACAGGCTTTGGCATAAAGACCTCTTCTGTTTTCTTAAATCGAAAACTATTTATATATCGGAAAAACTGCGGGGAAAGCTTTAATCTTTTATTTCCCCCTTTCAAAGGGGGCCAGGGGGAGACTAAATAGCAGCCAAAAATTTTAAAAAACTTGGTTTTAAAAAAAAGCGTGTTATGTTTCCTGTAGGAAGGAAAACAAAAGAAATATTTCTTGCAAGAAAGTAATAGTTGAAAAATCAAAAATTTTTTTAGGAGGTAGACAATGTCTACAAAATGTTTCAAAGTTTTCTCATTGGTTCTCACAGCGTGCGCTTTCAGCCTGATGGCTTGTTCTGTTAATGTCGGAGACACGAAAACCAGCTCGACCGGCTCCAGTGTGACTCCCCAGCAAACATCAGCGGCACAGGGCGCTTCCAATCCCTATATGGCTAATGTGGCTACAGTAGAAGGCGGCGCAGGAAGCTTTAACTTGTCCGGTTCCGGCTACACTTTTACCGGTTCTTCTGTTAATACTGTTGGAGTTATTGCCATTAACGGTACGATTACATTCACCGGCGGTTTTACTTTCACTCAGAATGGCTACTCCGGAACGATCAATAGCGGTAGTTTTACTATCTCCGGCACGATAATGTCCAGTACTTACACACTTAGTCTGAGCGGTTCGGCTGCAATAACAGTTGATGGAAAAAGTTACGCTATTACAGAAATTGATATTGTGAAAACAGGCTCTACTTATGTTGGAACGGTGACCATGGATGGAATTTCCTATTCGAGTGTGGCTCTTCAGTAAAAACAAAAACAAAACAGCCAATTAATAGCCTGCGCCGCGGGGTTTGTTTTTAAAACAAATTCCGCGGCGTTTTTTTATCATTTCGAAGTAAAAAATCCCCCCGGCCCCCTTTGAAAAGGGGGAGTTAAAAAATTGCTTAAATTCAGCTTTTCGATTAAAATATGAGCAACATTACTTTTCTGTTTTTACAGTCATTCTTCGACAGGCTCAGAATGACATGTAACTAATAATAATTTGTCATCCTGAGCTTGCCGAAGGAGAGGTCTTTATGTTTAACAAAAAAAAGAAACGCTGGTTTCAAGGTAAACCGAATTATAAAAAGAATGAAGGGGAAGAAGAGCCTCATTTTTCTGCTAATGATGGAAATGGCATAAACAAGCCAAAAATCCAGCCTGTTGTGACTGAGCAAGTTGTTCAAAAGCCCGAGGAGCCGCCTATAGAAGTGCCGAAGGAGCTGCTTCCGGATCAGGACAACTCTACCAGAGACGCGATTCTGGTAAATCCTGTCAATTGCCCTATCTGCAATATGCCTATTCGCAATCCCCATACCGCTATGCGGCACAAGGAAACGAAAGAACTGGCTCACTTTGACTGCATTCTGCGCAATCTTTCGAAGGAAAATACCGCTAAACTGGGCCGATTCAAAAGGATTTATTACGTCGGAGCGGGAAATTTCGCTATTGTGAAGGAAATTCTGGATAAAAGAGGCTTTTTAAAAAGCTACGAAATATTGGAAAAAATCAATTATGAAAGCAGGGAAAAATAAATTCGGATGCCCGGCAATTCTTTGAATCATTTTCCCTTTTATGGGATCATCCTGAAAGTCAAAAGTTTTGGGGAAGGGAATTCTATTCTGACTGTCTTAGATAGAGAGAAGGGCAAGATAGAAGGTTTTTCTTTTGGTTCATCCCGGGAGAAAAGCAAAAAAAGAAGCGCTATTCTGGTGTCTCATCTGGTTTCCGGTGTTCTATCGCAAAAACAGCCGCAAAGTTTGCCTTCCGTAAAGGAAATAAATCTGGAAAGATCTTATCCTTCTATTACTTCCCATTTCCCTAAACTTTCCTATCTCTATTTTTTATTTGAAGTATTGAATACATTTCTCGGCAAAGAATGCCCGTTTCCTCTTTTCTCTCTTTTGTTAGAAACATTGGATAAAATGGAACTTCAGGAAGAATCTGAGAAATATGTGTTTGCTTTATTGATTTATTTTCTGCAAAAGGAAGGTTTTATGCCCTTTCTAGAGGAGGAAAATGATTTTCAGCAGACGCTGAAAGATCTTTCGAAGGATGGTTTTACCATTGGAAATGGCACATTGAGTTTTATACGCGATGTTCAGAGTGAAAATAAAATAGATTTTTTAGATTCAAAAAGGCTCTCTCCTTCGGTCATCGAGAACTTGCTGGCCTTGTTTTCTCTTCTTTATTGCTACCACTTTGGGAGGAAATTGGCGGCGCTGGAATTGATTTTAAATAAAAAATCGCACAATTTAGCGTAAAATAATTTTGACTTTATTATTCATAAGATATAAACTAAAATGTGTTTTAGGAAGGAGTCCTTATGAGTAGAACTTTTGAAGAAGTAGTAGAAATAGTCAGAGATTTACCTACAGATGAGAAGGAAGAAATTAAGTTCATTATTGAAAAAACAATTGTTGAGAAAAGAAGGGGAGAAATTTACAAGAATTATCTAAAATCAAAACAAAAACAGAAAGACGGAAAACTACATTTTACTAATAAAATAAATGAGCTTAAAAAAATGCTTGGATAGTTTATGGAGACATCTTTCAGTTCTACCTTTAAAAAGGCTTTTGATCATAGGCTGAAGACGCATAAACTTCAAGGTAAGTTGAAAGAATTATGGAGTTATTCTGTTGAATATGATCTAAGAATACTTTTTTATTTTACTGATGAGGGAAGAAGGGTTGTCTTTGTCGATATTGGTAAACATGATGAAGTTTATTGACATGAAAAACACCTTTTGGATTATTTTTTTTATTTTTATCTCTACCGTACTCTATCCTTTCGGCAAAAACAAAGTCGCTTATTATTCTTACGATTGGGAAATTCTGGAAACAGGGCACTATCAGATATACCTGCCCGGCAGCGAGTTGTTTTTATCCAATCGGATCATTCAGAGCGCGGAGGAAATCTTTTCACTTTATACTCAGCGGTTTGATTATACCCCCAAAACAAAAATCAGAATTCTCATTTACCCGAACCAGATTGATTTTCAGCAGAACAATATCTCCGACTGGATTGGTCCCGGAACAGGCGGATTCACTGAATTTATCAAGGGAAGGATAGTGCTTCCCTATTCAGCAAATCACCCCGACTTTTACCATGTCATGGCGCACGAAATTAATCATGTCTTTCAGGGGCTTATCTGGGGAAAGGGGAGTATCTCGATGTATTCCCTTCGCGATGTTGAAATTCCGCTCTGGCTGATAGAAGGCGCTTCCGAATACAATTCCATTGGCGTTGACCTGGAATGCGAGATGATGGTAGCCGATGGAGTCATAGAAGGAAATTTGCCTTCCCTCATGGAATTGTCCGATCTTTATTTGCTTTCTGGAAGGGAATATTATTATATTTATAAGGAAGGCCAGATTTTTTATGATTTTTTAAACCGGAAATACGGCCCTTCCATTTACGCGAAATTAAATAAGGATATCGCGGAAAAA
Organism: Brevinematales bacterium; assembly: GCA_020052515.1. Lineage (GTDB taxonomy): Bacteria > Spirochaetota > Brevinematia > Brevinematales > JAOACQ01 > JAGVOW01. The sequence goes on from JAGVOW010000014.1 coordinate 57,619, forward strand.
AGGATTTTCCCGGAGATATTATCCAATTCTCTTGGAATGAATCTGGAGGAAATAAACACTGAGTTTTTTGATTATTTAAGAAAAAAATACCTTCCAAATATTTCCAATCTGGAAAGCGTGGGAATGGCGGCCAGGAAAATACTGAAAGAAGACAGTTTTTTCAACATGAACCCTGTTTATCTTTCCTCCAATGAAATCGCTTTTATCAGCGATAGGAAAATTTATCCTTCTATCCTTCTGTACAACAAGCAAAACGAATCACTGGAAACGATCGTGAAGGGTGGTTTTGACGAGGAATTTCTGGAATTTCAGTATGGAAAAAGAAACCATCTTTCTGTCAGCGCTAGCGGCCTTTTGTGCTTTGTTTCCAGAAGCGGCGGGAGCGACGCCATTCACCTTTGTGATTTAAAGAGCCGCCGGATAGAAAAACTCTCGCTTCCCTTCCGGGTTATTTCTTCTCCTGACATTTCTAAAGACGGCAAAAGAATTGTCTTTTCGGCTGTCCAAAATCAGCGGATGGATATCTTTATCTACTACCTGGAGAAGAAAGAGGTCGTCCAATTGTTTGACGATGCCTATTCCGACAATCAGCCGCGCTTTATCGGAGAGAAAAAAATTGTTTTTACTTCGAATCGCGGCAAAGGTTATAAAAGCAATGATATGGACCTTTTTATCTATGATTTTGAGAAGAAGGAATTTCTTTTGACTATAGACAGCGGCTTTTCTGACCAATACCCTGCTGTTTCTTCGGATGGAAGTAAAATAGCCTTTATTAAAGAAGATGTTCACCCAACCTTAGTGATTTATGACCTATCTGAAAATAAGAGTTATGAGGAAATAAAGCCTACCGGCGGGGTTTTCGCGCCTTCTTTCAGCGAAGAGGGTAAAATTGTCTTTTCGGCTTATCAAAAAAACAGCTATAATATTTATGAATACACCCCGCGCTATAAAAATCCAGCCAGAGGCATGATTGCGCTAAAAAAGTTTGAGGCAAAACCGGAAGGCCCAGAAGGTTCTGTTTCTTTTGAGAAAAAGCCTTATGGAATGGAACTTTCGATTGACAGTATTTTCGCGGGGCTTTCTTTCAACTCCGCTTTCGGACTGGCCACGTTTGGTGTTCTGCAGTGGAGCGATTTTCTGGGTGACCACCGCTTTCAGCTTCTAATGGACGCTTCCGTGCAGATCAACACCAACTTTCTGAATTACCTCAACATTGATTTTTCTTATTTGTTTCTCAAGTACCGTCCAAATTTTGGAATTCATTTTTTTCATTACAGTAATTATTTCTATGAACTGGCGACTTTCCAGGATTTCTTTAATGTAGAAAGGCCTTACAATACGAGTTATGGCGTTTTTCTCAATTACAGCTACCCTTTTTCTACATTTGACCGGATTGAGGCGGAA
>JAGVOW010000076.1 GCA_020052515.1 Brevinematales bacterium
AACTCAAAAACCACCTGGAAGCCTTTAAATACAAAGCCGAAATGGCAATAAATGTACCCAAAGTAACATTGACAACGATACCCTAAAAATGATATAATGATCAACTATTTTTTTAGAAAATTTCAATTTTAGGCTAGAAAAAATGTAATATCTATAGAAAAACAAAAAAGTGAGGTTTCTGATGAAAAAAGTTTGTTTTGTTTTATGCCTTTTATTCTTCTGCTCGTTTTCTTTTCCCTTTGAAATCGCCTGTTCCATTCCAGCGGGGGATTTCTATCAAATTCCGGCAAAGGCCTATCCGATCGGAATGGAAAGGCTTCTGAAGCTAATTTTTACCAATGAGCCCTACTCTATGAAGTTCGACCAAAACTATTCCATCTTCCGGGTGTTTTACAATTTTGACTCAACAAAAATGGTAGAGACCGGATTCCCAAACTACGCCGGGGTGAGCTATCTGGAAAGCGCCGCTATTGACAGCGATTATTTTCTTTCTAAGGCAAAGGAATATTTTCTGATTTCCAATATTAATCCCGCCGAAATAGTAATAATCCGGGAGGGAGAAAAAACGATTTACCGGACAAAGCCGGTGGAAATCGAGGGGATCAAAATCCTCTTTGACAGAGACTACGCCGGGGAAGGGGTAGAAATGAGCGTGGAAAGCCCGGGGGAGAAAAACAGGGTGTTTCTCAAAGCGGAACGGCATAATTTAGGCGAAAAAGTGAAAATTACCAATCAAATCAATATTGAAAAAGTCTTGAAAACGCGGGAAATCCTGCGGGATCAAAAGATAGTGAACCTGGAGCTGTTTTACACCCTTTCACCGGAAGAAACCTACATCCCTTGCGCGGGAGTAAAAACCGCCAGAGGCGGCCTGTACTACTTTGATCTTCTGAGCGGCGAAGAAGTGAAAAAATACCGTGTTCTAACGGGGAGGTAGGGAATGAGAAAGAGAGGGATGGGGTTAATTATAACGGGCTTTCTTTGCAGTCTGATGCTAATGGCGATATTTGGTGGATGCATGGGGTTTTATCATGATGATCTATCTCTTCTTAATACAAACAGCAGTACTCCGTCAATAGATCATAATCTTGAGAACATTGACGGAGATGGGGACGGGATCAAGGCTCTTTACGACTATGACGATTCAAATCCTAACTTACCTGAACCTTATCTTACTTATCTTAACACTCAAAATGAATATGTCTTGAAAAATCTAACCAGGGCTCACTTTAATTTTAACGAAAGTCAGGTAAATTTTAATTTGGCAGGTAAAAATTCCGGTAATATGGCGGTATACCAATCCTACTTTAAATACATCGGCGGCGTTTTAAACTACGGATTTCCTGCGGGTGCATGGAATTATAACGCAAACCAGAATTATCTAAGCGATATCGCAAACATTGCCAAAGCCTGGGATTTTCAGAGCGATCCCCTTGTTTTTAATAATGATCCTAAAAGTTTATTTAATGAAGCTACCGGAAATATTGAAATCGGAGGCTCTCTTTGCCTGCTTTATGATAAGCAATTTCTTATCAATAATATGACCGGAACAAAGCTTTCAGAAACAATCAACGCTATCGGAGCGGCAATCGCGAGCGGAGGAAACGGCAAAAATTTCTCGGCTACATTGAGTAGTCTTCTCTCTCAATACAGCTTATACGACCTTCCGGAGCTTTTGCGAAACATACAGGATATTTTCCCGAATAGTCTTTATATTGAGTTTTATTGCCGGAATACCAACAGCGGAAGCTATTTGAACAGTATAGAAGCTAAATTTTCTCTGGGCAATCCTTCGACAGACGGCCGGCGCAGGGATTGTTTTTACAGTGATGATTACGTTAACCTAAGCTTATCAAGGGTTGAAAACAATTTTAAATGGGAGATTTATCAGTTAGGAATAGCTCGTAATCTTCCTCCCGCTGAAAAATTGCTTTTTGTCAATCTTGACGATTACTTTGAATGTAATATTATACCGGTTCAAAATAATTCTTTTACGATAGAGAAAAACCATGTAAGTGATGGTATTTATAAGAGAGTCGTTTTTCTCCACGGTTACTGCCCCGCTCTCAGCGCTTCTGAACCCAGAATAGACGTCCTCGCTCTTCTGCCTATTTTCGGAAAAGGATTACAGCTTATGTCTTCAACGCCGCATTTGGGCATTGTAAAATTGGGAGAGAATCTGGGTGTCGAGCAAAAAGACAATGTTTACGGGGCTATTATTGGAGTGGTTTCGAGACTGGACGGCACCTATTATAGGAAATTTTACACGAACAGTTATGTAAGCACTCTTGTTGCGGCTATGGATTCAAGCTGTCCGATGAATATTGTTGTTGCCAGCAAAGCTACACATATTGATACCGCAAAAAAAGCCCAATTCAAGGTATTCTGTATCAACCCCAGAGCCGGCTTTACCAATCAATCCGCCTCGCCTGAGTATTTAGTCAAAGGCGACAAAATCAAACTGAATCTCTCCTGCGACGGGATCGAATACATCGGCTTTGATACCAATGGCAAGTATAATTACGGTATTTCCAACCTTGTGATCTGCGGGACAAACAGCTACCGATCCGGGACAAATATGAATTCCCTCTCGAACATTATTGTCAATCAGAATATTTTCACAATTCAAGCGGGATATGAGCAGAGATGGGCGGACAGCGTCAGTTTTGTCTCAACAAACTTTACGCTTTCTCCCATAGTGCCCGTTTTCGCTATTATCGGAGCGAAAGCCTCCTACACCAACGGCGAATCCGCGAGATTTTCCTTCGAGCTTTCCACAAATGACAGCATGCTGTCCAATAAATTCACCAATCTCGTAATAAGCTGGATGGCGCAGAGAAACAGCAATATCGAGGCGCTTGTTACCACCCATTATGGGACAGGGGAAGGCTTTGATTATACTTTTACCAACAGCGG
>JAGVOW010000088.1 GCA_020052515.1 Brevinematales bacterium
ATTTCCGATCATTATCCGGTCTGGGCGGAGTTCTGGTAGGAGTTTTTTTTGGCCGACCCGATTCGGCACACGGATGAAGCGGATTGGACGGATTTGCGCGGATGTTAGATCAACAGCGCATCATATTGTCTTCCCCTTCTAATCCGTGCGAAACCGTTACATCCGCATAATCCGTGCGGAATTGGATCAGTACAATCATTCCGGTTCAGAAATGCGGCTGAATATTAAATATCAAAATAAATTTCCATCTCGCATTGTTCACAATTAAAGAAAACACTGTATTCTTTATTTCTGTCAATAATGTAAAGCGGCTCTTTTATTCTGTCCGAAGGAGATTTTAGTTTTTTACAATTGCCCATCTCATAAAGAATGCAGTATTTAGCAGTCAGAATTTTTTTACCGCTCACGGAAATGCCGTTTTCCAGCGCTCTTTCTTTGACTTCCGCGCCATGCCTTTGATAAAAAGCCTCCGCTTTTTGATTCAATACATTCGCGCTGAAATCTAAAATCTTCTCAGGATAAGGGTAATCATTGGGCTGGATGGAAACGGTATTCCTTTGATCATCGCTTTCCCGTTTTTTCTCAATATTGCCGGTCACTTCCCGCCTCATCCGGTTTAATAAGCTCAAAGGAATAAAATAAGGCTTTGAAAGCCTGATGTCCAGCTTTTCGCAGTAAAACCGGGTTTCTCCCAGGCTTCCGAGCTGTTTTTCGATACTTTTCCATGCCTGATCGGGGTTTCTGGCGACGATTTTCTCTGTTTCAAGAGAAAAAGAACCCGCATAACCATCTTCATCTTTGGCTTTCAATAAAAAAGCATTGTCGGTTTCCGAAAACTCCATTTCCAATTTGATCCTTCTCTCGATTTTCGCGCCTTTTAATTCTCTATTGAATTTTTGATTGAAATTGCGATAGATGGTCATCCCGGACGCTATCCAGCGGTTGTCATTTGGAAAAATCTTTTCTCCCTCAACGTGGTCGATTTTCATACCACAGAGCTCCTGGTCAGGATTGAAAAAGCAGACCCCATCCCCGCTGGCTAATAAAGGACTATTTTTATCTTCCAGAGTAAAATAATACAAATCGACGTGTTTTATGATGCCAATTTGTTCTCCAATCGATTTTTGAGTATTCCAGGAAGCCATATCTCCGCTTCTTCCCTTCAAAAAATATTCCGTAGAGCCGCGATGAAATGTCTTTTCCGGATTGGGAATAAAGGAGATAAAACTCTTCCCGCTGGAGGCTTTACGGTGAGGGGAGTTTTCTAAAATGGCGTCCAATTTCTGCCGGTAATAGCTGGTAATGTTTTTTACGTAAAACGCGTCTTTTAACCGGCCCTCAATCTTGAATGAAGAGATTCCCGCGTCTATGAGCTCCGATAATTGTCCAGACAGATTCAAATCTTTTAACGACAAGGGAAATTTGTCTTTAGCCAGTATTTTACCGCTTTGATCCTGAAGCGAGTAGGACATCCGGCAGGGTTGGGCGCATTCTCCCCTATTTCCGCTCCTGCCGCAGACAGCCTGGCTGAAATAACATTGCCCGCTGTAGGACACACAAAGCGCTCCGTGAACAAAAAACTCCAGCTCTAATTGGGTGTTTTTACGGATTTCTTCAATTTGGGGAAGTGACAATTCTCTTGCCAGAATTGCCCGCTGAAACCCTACTTTTTCCAGAAATTTCACCTTTTTCACATCGCGGTTGTTGGCCTGGGTGCTGGCAAAAAGAGGAATGGGCGGCAGATCCATTTCGAGAAGGCCCATATCTTGAATAATCAGCGCGTCCGCGCCGGCTTGATAAACTGAATGGGCCAGCATTCCGGCTTCTTCCAGCTCATCGTCGTAAAGAATGGTGTTCAAGGCGACATAGACTTTTGACCGGAAGGGGTGTGCGTATTGGACTAATTTTTCAATATCGGAAAGGCTGTTTCCCGCGGCGTTTCTCGCGCCAAAATTCGAAGCGCCGATGTATACAGCGTCCGCTCCACAATCTATCGCCGCGATCCCGCATTCCAGGTCTTTGGCCGGAGAAAGAAGCTCAAGTTTCATAGGCGCTCAATTTCTTTAAAGACGACAGGAATTAAATCCAGAATATCCCGCGCTAGAGCAGATACAGAAGAGAATTTTTCCTCGTAAATTTCACCCTCTCGCCCCAGTGCATAAGTCCCGATAATTGAGGCATCCAGCGCAGAATAGCCGGAAGTAAATAATCCCGCTATCAACCCCGCCAGGACATCCCCGCTTCCGCCTTTCGCCAGAGCCGCGCTTCCTGTTTCATTGACCCAGACTTCTCCGTTTGGAGAAGCAATAACGCTGACAGAGTCTTTCAATACGATAAAAACATTGTTTTCAGCCGAAAATTTCCGTGCCGTCTCTACTTTGTTCTGCTGAATGACTGAAACTTCCTGATTGACAAGCCGTGCCATTTCGCCGATGTGCGGGGTTAAAATCACTTCTTTATTTCCCTTTAAAGAGAGCCATTCCTTATTTAGAGCAAGATTATTAAGGCCGTCCGCGTCTATGACCAGCTTTTCAATGCGCGTTTCTTCCAAAATAAATTGAGCAATCCCTTTCTGAAAATCGCCTGTCCCAAAACCATTGCCGATGAGAACACTCTTAATCTTTTTCTTTTCAATAAAACTCCTCAAGCCCTCTTTTGATTTCTCCAGATCGGTAAAAGAGAGCGGAAAAACCATGGCCTCCGGAAGATTTTTTACCAGTGTGCTCAGCAATTCTTTTGGAACAGCCAGTGTGACTAATCCAGCGCCGCTTCTGAGCGCAGCCTTTCCAGCGAGTATCGGCGCGCCGAAGAATAGAGGATCGCCTTTTGCGGAATTTCCCGGACATCCGCCGATGACCAATAGATGTCCATAATTTCCCTTATAAGAATTTCTCTTTCTCGGCAAAAATAAAGCCCGGACATCTTCTCTGGTAATGAGATTCAGATTTAACTCTTTATCTTCCAGTAATTGAGAAGGAAGATCAATCGGCTTCAAAACCCTTTTACCCGCGAAATTTTTCGCCGGATAATCCAGCAAACCAATTTTTAATATTCCTAAAACGACTGTCAGATCAGCCATTACGGCAATATCGCTTGAGCCCCCGTCAGCGTAAGTCCCCGATGGAATATCGATAGATACTATTGTTTTCCGAGAATCATTCATTGCCTCAATGAGTTTAGTAGTAAGAATGCCAACTTCGCTACGGAACCCAATCCCATAGATCGCGTCTATCAAGACATCCGACTCTTTGATTTCCTTTTTGATTAATTCCAGTTCAGAGTCCTGGAAAAACTGTAAAACCGGCAAACCGAGCTTCCGGATAACGCCCAGATTCAAAACTGCATCTTCCTTCGGTTCACCAAAATCCCCTACCCGGACTATTTTTACCGAAATATTAGCCAGAAATAACTTTCTAGCGACGACAAAACCATCCCCGCCATTATTGCCCTTGCCGCAGAAAACCAAAACTTTTTTATGCTCCAGGCAGGGAATATTTTCTCTCAACACTTCCAGAACCGCGTTGCCGGCGTTTTCCATGAGAACAAGAGTGGGAATCCCATAGTTTTCAGCGCACATTTTTTCCAGCCGGTAGATTTCTTCTTTAAAAGCTATTTTCATAGTTCTATATATCCCCTAAATTTTCTGTTAGAAGAATACCTATTCCACCCGACAGAGTCCCAAACCAGACCTTATCTTTTTCAATAGTAATCCTCATCACGTCGTTGCTTGGCAGGCCATCCAGAATAGAAAGATAAGAAAACTCCTTTTTCCGATTATTAAAAACGCTCACTCCACCGCCCAAGGTACCGATCAGCATTTGCTGACTAATTTTTTCTATGCTTTCAACATAATCGGAAGAAAGCCCGTTTTCCGTGGTATATTTTTTTATCCCGCCTTTTTGGTCCACCAGGTAAATTCCATGTCCGTGAGTACCAGCCCAGATTGTTCCATTCAACTCCGATAGACATTTAACAGGAATATTGGTAAAAACAATTTTAAAAAGCCCTTTCTCATAGGCAAATAATCCCTTATCCAATGTCGCGATATAGATTTTTTGATTCAATTGAAGAATATCCGTCACATAGAGGGCGCCATAAAAAAAACGTTGCCATTGCCCCCGGTTTGAATTGAATTTAAACAACCCCTTTCCCAGAGTCGCGGCGTAAAGCTCGCGGTCAATCACTCTGAGCTTTTTCACCGTAATAGAGGATAATTCCCCCTTTTCTCTTTCCCAGAAAGAACGTTTTTTGTCAAAGAAAAAAAGGCCGTCATAACATCCCGTCCAAACACGGTTTTGAAAAACCTTGATGTCGCGAACATGTTTAGAAATTAACCCGCCGCCTTTCCCTTTGAAAAGTGTCAGAATATTCGCGCTCCTCGTAAAACGGACAGCGCCGCCTGTCCACAAGCCGAGCCACAAATCGTCGCCATCAAACTCAATGGCGCTAATGCTGTCATCCGGCAGGCCTTCTAATCTGGAAATATACTCCCAACGGATACGGCGTTTGAGCTTGCTAATTTCGTCCAATTCTTCCGTATTTGTCCCGGATTGCTTCCTCGCGGCTTCTAGGCCTAGTTCTAAAGCGCGGTTGATATAAAAAAGAGCGCTGGGCCGATTGGCGTTCTGGTACAGGATTTTAGCGGTATAATAAGCGCATTTGCTTTTGAAAAGGCTTCCCTGAAAGGCGTCATAACCCTTCATAAAGGCCTTTAAAGCCAGCATTTTTCGTCCATTCGTATAAAAACAGATCCCCGCGTCATAATAGGACCTTGAAAAGTCAAGCGAAGAAAAGCTAGCCGGATAAAGTTTAGAAAGTCTGTCGATTTCAGAAAGCTGATTCTTAATAATAGAGTCTTCTATTAGTTCTTGAAACTCAGTTTGATAAAGCTTTTTTCCGTTTTTTAGATTGGAGGAGTCTAAAGAATACAGGGAGAGCGGTAAAAGAAAGAATATAAATAAGAGAATATAAATCTTTTTCATAAAACTCCAGCTCTACAGATACAAATTATCAGCCACATTGAGTATAAAATGAGGTAAGATAATAGTCAAAAAGGAGCTATAGCCCTCGGCAGAAGGCCGTTTGCCCAGGCAAGAAAGAGCCCGTAGTTGGTCGCGGCCACGCCGTTTTCTTTTAATATTTTCAATCTAGAAAGCATTTGAGCGCGCGTTACCATACAGCCCGCGCAATTGATCGCCAGGAAATACTCTCTCAGCTTTTCCCGCGGCGGGAGCTCGCGCGCGAAATCGAAGGAAACCTTCTGCGGTATCAATTGCTGGAAAAGCCTGGGAATTTTTACAGAGCCCAGATCATCCGCCTGCCGGTGGTGGGAACATGCTTCCAGAATCAATATTTTCGAGCCTTCAGGTACATTCTTGAGCGCCTGGACCCCCTCTAGAAAAAAGCTTAGATCACCCTTCTTCCTGGCAAAAAGAATCGAAAAAGAAGTGAGCATCTGGTCTTCGGGAATATCGGCCGCGACTTTGTGGAAGGCCTGGCTGTCTGTTACCACAAGCTTCGGCTTGATCTTCAAGCTATCATAAAAGTACTTCAATTCCCGTTCTTTCACCACCAGAACGCCGCAGTCTTTGTCAAGGAGGTCGCGGATGGTCTCCACCTGCGGCAGGATCAAGCGGCCTTTCGGCGCAGCCAGGTCAATCGGCGTGACCAGTACCACCAGGTCATTTTCCCGTACCAGGCCTTCCACCGGCGTGATTTCCACATCCATTTGGTCCGCGAGGTCTATCAATGCCTTTTTTAAATCCAATATGCCCGTTTTATGAATATTATCGATGAGTGCAAATGAGAATTTTTTTGCCCATTCTAATTTAGAGGGATGGCTTTCCTGGTCCGCGAAAGTAAGAGCAAAAACGATTTTCTTATTCTTTGAAAGCATGTTTTTAAGAATTTCTTTTTCTAAATTAGCTGGAGGAAGGCTTGCCTTCGACACAAGAACAAGCACATCCGCTGTTTCAATCGTGGAAGTGGTTTTCTGTACGCGCAGTTCGCCCAGGTCTCCTGTGTCATCTATTCCGGCCGTGTCTATAATAGCGACCGGCCCCAACTTACCCAGCTCCATTGTGCGGGTAACGGTATCAGTAGTAGTACCGGGCGTCTCCGAGACAATGGCTATTTCCTTTTCAAACAAATGATTGAGAAGTGAGGACTTGCCGCTGTTGCGCAGTCCAAAAAATACTATTTTTAATCTCTCCGAGAGAGGCGTTGTTGTCATTTCTTCCCCCTTTCAAAGGGGGTCAGGGGGTTATTACTCATTCCGGTCAATCTCGCGGGCTCTAAATACAAATCCAGATCATTTTTATTCAAATCAGTATTTTTGATTATTATTTCTTTCCATTCTTCCATGGAAGACGGCTTTTTTTCTTCCAACAGCGCGTAAATTTTCTTGATTTTATGGTACCCCAGAATGGGCAAAAGGCTATTGAGCAGGACATTGGAATGCAGCAGATTTTCCTGAATCCGATCCTCATTTATTTCCATTTTATTGAAGAATTTTTCCACCAGGCCTTCCAATGCCTTTCCCAGAGAGTCGGAAGCTTTTAGCAATGAATCCAGAATAAAAGGCAGACAAACGTTTAATTGAAGCTGGCCCTGCTGCGAATATTCATTAATCTTCGTACATTCAAGTTTTGTATCAATTGAAAGCCCCCTGACCCATTCCAGAATCACGGGATTTGTCTTTGCCGGCATAATTGTAGAACCATATTGCAGGTCTGGATGCTTTATTTCTCCTAACATAGAAGAGGTATAAAGGAGTAAATCGCCCGAAATCTTAAACAAATTCTGGGCGCAGAGGGAAAAACCGTTCGCGAGCTCCGCGAATTTGTCCTGATTGGAAATTTCATCCACAAAGTTTTGACTGCGGCTCAATGGAAGGCCGGTAATTTTACGTAGCTGCTTTTCCGCCGAAAAAATATAGTCCTGCGGGGCGGAAAAGCAGGTACCGATAGCGGTACCACCTAAAGCAACTGTCCTGATCCGCTCTTTGAGCTTATGGAGCCTCCACCGATCGCGCTCAACAGCGCCCGCCCAGCCGGCAAAAACCTGCCCCAGCCCGATGGGAAGCGCGTCCCGCATTTCCGTCCGCCCGGTAATTAAAACGCTATTGTACTCATTCTCTTTTTTTACCAGAACTTCCTGCAACTGGATCACCTTTTCTTCTATTTCTAAAAGCCTTCGATAAGCAACAATCGTCACAACGGTAGGAAATGTGTCATTGGTAGATTGGTAACGGTTGATGTTTTCAAGAGGATCAATAACTTTTCTCTTTTTATTTTTCTGGAAAACAATTTCTTCCGAATAAGAAGCAATTACTTCATTCATATTCATATGAATGCTGGTGCCAGCGCCACCCTGCCGAAGAGGCAATTGAAATTGGCCATCCAGCTTGCCTGCCATGATGTCTTCAATGGCCTCGATAATAGCATCAAAAACAGCCTCTTCAAAATGCTTCTCAGTTTCCTGGATTGCCGAAAGCGCTGCCAATTTTACCTCGGCATAAGCCTGGATCCACTCGCGGCGATGGTTTTCCTCAATAGAAGCGCCAAAATTCCCCAGCGCCTTCCTGGTCTCCTCTCCGTAATAAATTTTGTTATTTGTCATATCTTCCTCTTAATTTATTCTCTCCAACTTTCTATCTTATCGCAAGCATAACATTTCTTATTGTGAATGGATATCAGACCGTCGCATTTAGGACATTTGTACTTTTTGTAGGCCCTATGGGAGCGAATGTGTTAGTACTGAAAAGTAGCCTTTATTAAGTGGCAATTCCAGTTTCATTTGCCTGGCTCTTATTAATAATATCCACTTCCATCTTGTAAAGCCATTGGTAAATCTCATTATTTTGGATAAGTTCCGAATGATCACCTATGCCTGCTATACTTCCCTTGTCCAGCAGAATTATTTCATCTGCTTCTATTATAGTTATTAATCTGTGTGCAATAATTATCACCGTATGATTTAAAGCCAGATCATCGATGGCTTTCTTTATGTAATGCTGTGATTCGTTATCCAATGAGGAAGTTGCCTCGTCAAATAATATTATTTTTGGGTTTTTCAGTAATACTCTTGCTATTGCTATTCTCTGTTTTTGACCAACAGACAGGTTCACTCCGCCATCTTCGATCACAGTACCGTAACCCTCAGGCAAGCTGGATATATATTCATGAATATAAGCTGCTTTGCAAGCATTAATTACTTCTTCTTCACCGGCGGATGGTTTTACCAGCAACAGATTTTCCTTTATTGACAAGTTAAAGAGAAAAGGTTCTTGTCGCACAACGGCGATGTTCAACCGGAGAGATTCTTCACTGAACAGTCCTAGGTCAATCCCGCCTATTGAAACCTTCCCGGACTGGGGACTGTAAAATTTTTGAATCAGATTAAACACCGTCGTTTTACCGCTCCCGCTCCTTCCGACTATGGCTGTTTTCCTGTTTTTCTGAATTTCAAAGGAAACCTTATCTAAAATATTTACATTGTCGTCATACCCGAAAATAACGTTCTCAAACCGTATATTACCGTCGATATTGCCTAGATTCGATGTTCCATATTCATCTTCAATATAATTCATATTGTCCATTATTCCGAATATTCTTTCTAAAGAAATCAAAGCCTGTTGAATGGTATTATTTAATCCAACGATGTTCATTATCGATTCTGAAAACTGGATAGAATAGGAAGTAAAGGTTATAAACATATCCACTTTCAGCAGCCCCTTAAATATTTGGTATGCGCCGACTAATATTACCCCAACTTCGGAAATATAATTGAAGGTTTGCGTAATTAATTGAGATATTCCCGAAAAGAAATTTACTTTGACAACCTTTTCTTTCATCTTTTCCAATAAAGAGGTAAAAGACACATAATTCCGGCTCTTGAGCCCCAATCCCTTTATTTCCCTGATTCCCGATATTGACTGATGAATATCGCTGAAATAATGGTCATTCATTTTCGCCATATCTCTGTTCTTTTCCCGCATCAGGCGCCCAAATTTTACAAAAACGAATAGTGAAAAAGGGAAGGTCACCACAAATACCAGCGCCATTGGCAGATTAATGAAGAAGACGGCGGTGCCAAGTATTATTATCTTCAGAACGTCTGTGGCCGAATTCAAAAATTGACTAGTGATGACCTGTGAAATTGTATTGGCATCAACCTGTAGCCTCGAAACAAAATCTCCCGGCCGGGTTTGATCAAAGGCTTTCATAGGCAAGTCCAGTATTTTTTTATACATATCTTTTTTGACATTGTAGACAATTTCTTGGAATAAAGAAGTCGAGATATAATTTTGCAGAAGGCCATAGCCGGACTGTACAACCAATATAACCGTGAGAACAATTACATTGGAAATCAGTCCATTATAATCTTTATTGAAAACACAGGTAATAATTTTAGCCCACAAGTATGGACCGGCAAGGTTAAAACCAATTCCACCAAGCAGTAAAAAGAAAGAAAAAATAAACTTTAATTTACTTGTTTTGACATATACAAAAGCTCTTTTTATGAGAGTCCAGTCTTTTTTATTGATTCCAGCCATTTCCATCCCGCTTTTTTTTAATCAATACGCCTGACAAGTACTGAAGCAAAACTTCCCCCAAAAGCGAAAGCATTTATAATCGCCGATGATATATTCCAGCTTTCGCTTTTACTTCCCACATAATTTATATTAAATTCACTATAAGGGCTGTTAAGATTAAGAGTCGGATGGAGTTTATTTTCTTTCATCTGAATAACTGTAGCAATGGCTGAAGTTATTCCGCTACCCCCGATTAGATGACCGACAATCGATTTTATTGAATTTACTTTAATATTTTTTGTCAGATCGCCAAAAAATGTTCTGATTGCCCTTGACTCTTCCATATCGTTCACCCTCGTGCCTGTGCCATGCGCCTGAATATAGTTAACAGAATCCTTGTATTCCGGGTGATCCGAAAATGCTTTCTGCATGGACTTCACCATATAGTCCGGGTTAGATTTGGTAATATGAGTCGGATCATTAGAATAACCATAGCCGGCTACTTCCGCCAAAGGCTTGACTTTCATGGCATCAATAGCCTTCTCGCTCGCCAGCACAATCACACCGGCACCTTCCCCCAATACAATACCGGAGCTATTTTGGTCGAAAGGCATCGCCGCTTTTTCCGGGCTGGACTCGTTATTTGCCAGTATTCTCAGGCGGTCCCAGCAGATAATGCTTGTCAGGGTCAGCGGTGTATCAACTCCCGCGACAATGGCAATGTCCAGCACTCCAGAATGAACCATTTTGTAAGCATTTCCCAGCGCATGAAGTGACGACGAACAGGCCGTATCATAAGTCAACAGCGGACCTTCCGTTTTGTACTTCCTGGCCAAATTGCTGGAACTGTAATAGCGCATAGCCTTAATCATGGTCATAGGGGATATTTTATATGTCTGTTTGTTAAGATAGAGTTTATAATTTTCCAATATGATCTCTGAGCCCGTGTATGATGTGCCTGAAAACACTCCGATCCGGTCCGCTTCAAACAGCGGAAATTTATCATGCAAGGGAGTGACGGCCTCTTCCGCAGCGATTTCCAGCAGAGCCCAGGACCTTTCATCCATGGAATCTGAACCGCTCTTGAGCCATTCATTAAGCACTTCTCCACCGATTCTGACAGGCGCATCCGAATAATCATAATTTGTCAGCTTCTTGATTCCCGACTTACCCGTAAATATGTTATTTCCGAATTCCTCTACATTTCTGCCATTTGAAACAATGATACCCATATTTCCGACATAAACTCTCATTCTCTTACCCTGCTAACTGAGAATATTTACTTTCCACGTATTTTTTTACATCCGAGAAGCTTTTAAGCTTCACTGCGTCTTCATTTGAAATCTTTATCCGCAGCAGATCTTCTATGTCCGATATCAACAGAAGCAAATCGAGAGAGTCTACGCCGTAATCCATTACAAAATCTTTGTTTTCATCAATAACCTGTCCGTTTAATCCGACCTTCTCGGAAATCATCTTTTTGAGTTTATCCAGCAAATCTGCCATATCTTTAAAACTTTCCTTTTGCATAAGATACTCCTCCTTATTTTTCAAAAGCCTTTTTGAATTTTTTGTTAAACCATTCCGCAAATTTGTCTTTGAAAATCTCAAAAACTACGACGTCATATTTTTTCCCATCGTTCAGTATGTAGTGTTCCTTTAAAATTCCCACTTTTCTACCAATTCCCTCACTGTAATCAATAAATCTTTCGTACATTCTAGCCGCAGGGTTCTCTTCCGCCACGTAAAACATAATCTTTCTGAAATTCTTTTTAATCAAGACAATCTCAAGGAAATCGAATAAATCTCTCGAACCTTCAATTTTAGGCTTTTCAGTAAAATTTATAATCTCCGCCCGCTCAATTATATTGTGTGTCCGGTTAACCCAAGCACCCGCATAGCCGATAATATTTCCTTCTGCGTCTTTACTGACATATTGAATTTTTTTCGATTCATCTTTATCAATCTGCAAAATATAGTCATAATAACTCTCAAAAAAATAGTATTTATTCGTTTTAGAAGTAATCTTTTGCGCATATATTTCCTGAAGCTGCTGTTGGTTCAAATAGGCCAGTTCCAGCATAACGCTCCTCCAAAATAATTTCCGACCGGATTTAATTTACAATCTGACCGTCGTGTAAATTCAATACCCTTTCCGCATATTTCATTATATTTGAATCATGGGTGGAAAATATAAAAGTCGTTTTATAATCTCTGTTAATCTTCCTCATCAATTCTATTATTACTTGTCCGGTAGCCGAATCTAAATTAGCAGTCGGTTCATCCGCCAGGACTATTTCAGGATTTGTCACCAGAGCCCTCGCGATGGCAATGCGCTGCCTTTGTCCTCCTGATAACTCTTCCGGCCTATGGTTCAAATATTTGCTCAACTCGACCTGCTCGATTAATTCCAAGATCTTCTCTTTCTTTTCTTTCTTCGATTTTATTTTGTTGCTGTTATTCAAAGGAAGTTCAACATTTTCATAGACGTTTAGAACCGGAATCAGATTAAACGACTGAAAAATAAAACCAATTTTTTCGGCTCTGATGTCAGCAAGCCTGTCCTTTTTCAGAATTGTTATATCTTCTTCTCCTATCATCACTTTGCCTTTGTCAGGTCTATCCAGACAGCCAATAATGTTCAGCAATGTGGATTTCCCGCTTCCGGAAGGTCCGACTACCGACGTAAACTCACCCTTCCCGAATGAAGCATTTATTCCTTTTAAAGCTTCTATTTTTGATTTTCCCAGATAGTAAGTCTTTTCGACTTCAGAAATATTTATCATGAAACGCTCCTTTTTAAAAAGCTACCATCAAGTTAACATTCACAGAATAGATCTGTGACTGACTACCGAATTCGCTGTCGTCTTTTCCATTATAAAACTGGGCGTTAACCGATACCCTTGTTTCTGTATTAAGTTGATAAGCCGCTGAAGGCATTATCACGCTACTTAAATCTTCAATATTAAGAATCACCTGGCAGGAAAAGCCGAAGTCCTTGTTGATAAGTCCCTGAAAAGTCAAGCGCGTGTATAGATAATGATTGGAATTCCTCAGGCTCTCCTGTTCATTTATCGCTGCCCAATAACCGTACAGATCACTGCTCTCAGAGTAATTATTCACCAGCATCAGAAAATTTTGATAGTCTTTTTTGCTCCAGTTCTCACTGTCATAATAGTATTCAAGAGAAACAATAATGCCGTCAATCAGCGTCGTCTCCGTGAAAGAATAGGAAAAGCTTCCGCCCACCGCGGCTGCCATAAAGAAATCATTGGGCATATTCTCCAGATACGGAACTCCATTGGTAACCACCGCATGCTTACGATAGCTGTCTTGCTTATACTTCAATTGGGAATACAATTTCAGACTGCTGTGACTGCCTATAGAAAATGTATAATCAACATTTCCGCCATATACCGGCTTGTAGTTCTTCTGAATATCCGCAAAAAGGAATCCATCAAACATATCAATAAAAACGCCATATTGAAGAATTAAAGGCAAATCGGTAATATTGGAAGTAAGCGTGCTGTCAACAATACTTAAAACTGAAAACGAACTAAAATCTCCAATCGGCACAGTTAAGTCGATGCCTGGTTTTCCCTGATCATATCCCGTATATGAGAGTGGATCTTTCCGCAAATTCACAATGTCGACCGGATTAAAGCAGACTCCGTCCCCCCAATGCATAAAGTGCTTTCCAAACCGCAGTAAAAAATATTCGCTTGAAAATTCCACATAGCTCTCGACAATATTAAAATACTGCTGAGGCATATTTGTAATAAAGGTTTTCGGATAATAACTGAACTTAATGTCCAGAAATCCTTTGCCAATCTCACCTATACTGCTTTTCACGATAACATCCGAATTGACATAATAGTCAAAACCCTGGTTTGCAATGCCCCGTATTTGAAAAAACTTATCCGGATAAAGCTGCGAGTTGCTATTAACCAATTGCACATCAAACCCGGAATTGATAACCACACATAAATCAAGCGTAAAGGCCGGAATTGAAAACAAAACCAATAATGCCGCTAATAAAATTCTAATCAAAGTTACTCTCCACTAAAAAATTTCATGCTTCTCGGGTTAAAGGTCGTATCGGGTATATCCTTCAGAATTTTAATATTCGAGAACGTTACCAGAGTCTGTTTTTTCTTCAGCGGCTCATAGAACAATTCCTCGGAGTCTGTTACCACGCCGTTTTCGTCAAAAGAAATGCTTTTTATTTCACAGGATTTTACCAAAAGCCCGGAGTAAGCGTAGTATTCCCTTTTCACCGGTAATAAATTACCTTTATTGATCCAGATTAATCCCCTTGCATACCCGTCAATGCCTTTTTTAGGAATCAGTGTTAATAAATAATAGCTATTTGTTCCTATTGGAACCGTGCGTGTATTATTTGTCGCATAATTCGAAGAGATTTGAATCAAGTTGGATATTTCCATCATTGATTCAACATTATAATCCCGGGAAAGTTCCAGCGCCAAGATATCTCCATAGCTTACGGTTGTCCCCAGGATAATGGCCTGGTAGCTTTGTTTTACACTGGAATCCGACGTGGGAAAATAGCTCCATATTACATTCCGGTTCTTCAGATTAACCTGCCCCTTGGCGCTCAAAGGGATCAGGGTAATCATTATATTATTCATGAACTTCTTTTTCCCTTTATATTCCACCACATCTATTTTCCCATCCGCAGACGTTGTCCGAAGGGTCATATGATAAGTAAATATATCCGGGATGAACTTCTTGTCTGATTTTTCAATAATCCCACTCGGATCAATGCCATAGCATAACGATGAAAAGAAAGAAAATATCATCATCACCGATAACACTCTATTCTTCATTAATTCCCCCGGCTAGTATGCCTGTTCTCTTAGTATTCTGATGGGAGCTTTTGAAACTATCCGGTTCGTAACCGGCACGCTCCACGCTGCGGTCAATAGTAAAATAAATGATAATATATAGAGATAGTCCAGCAAATTGTGCCGGAGCATAACCGGCCCGTTCATATAATCCTGGAAAACCAGGTAAACCCTTATATACTCAATCACAATGCCGGAAAGAGCTCCAATGGTAATTCCCAAGAAATAGCCTAAAAGTGCCAGAATAAATACTTCCATTACGAAATTTCGTACTATTTTGAAATTCCTGTAACCGAGAGCCATATAAGTAGCAAATTCCACAGTTCTTCTAATGGCAAGCATCCGTATCGATATCGCTATGACTGCCCCGGCAATCGGAAAAATAAGCAGGCTGGCAAGCATATTGATCCCATTGAAGATGCTGACAAAAGAGCGGTTCCGGTTGATAAAGTCTACTATGTCGAAACACCAGGGTTCACCTGTGGCAATCCCATTCTCATGCAACTTATCATATATGTTCGAAATAAGTCGGTCCAGGGATGATTCAACATCTGCTTTGCCAAAGCCGTCCTCGGAAAAATTATTATAGACTGTAATTGTATTGTAAATGTCACTGGAATTGAGCAATACATCCATTTCTTCTTTTTTTATTAAAAAAGCCCCCAAACCCTTCATAGGAGCCATTTTCATTATTCCTACCACTTTGAAAGGTAGAGTGTTCAAAACATGCCCCTGTGGAGTATAAACAGAAAGATATATCACATCTTCCAAATTTATGGTATTTCTGTAGCGCATTTCGGGAATCGCTATCTCGCCCTGATGTTCTGGAAGCCTTCCACTGCTGAAATAAAACCATTGCTTTGACCTCTGCCGGTTTTCGTGAGTAATTTCAAATATCATCGCGGTATCGCTGATTTTATCGCCGTCAACAAATCCGCGGGCCAGCCGTTCCAGCACGACCTTTTCTAACTTATAGGATTCCATAGCTTTTTCGATCTTCCCTTTGGAATAATAATCCCCCAAATATATGGTAGAATCACCGTTACTGTCCCTGTACATATGGTACTCAATTTGCTTGATGGCATGCGCTATTCCGGTTGTCCAGAAAAGGGCTGCTGCTACAAGGGTAAAGACCACCAGCATAAGAATTGAAGTCCATTTATGCTTTAGTATACTCCGTATCGCGATTTTCATTGATTCTCCTGCCATTAAAGTCTAATTAACTCTCGTTCCTGAAAACTTCTATAGGCTCTATCTTTTCGATCAAAATTACAGGGTACGCCATCGAAACAAGAACCGTCACAAATACAAAAACAAAGGCAACCACCAAAGAAGTCGGCATCAGGCACAAAAAGAAATTTCTCCCTGCTAGGACAGACTGTATAAAATCAAGTCTTATTCCATTCAGGAATACGAAACTGAGGATAATGAAAAAGCCGCAAGCTATCAGGAATGCTATCAAAGAAAATAGAACTATTTCAGTGACAAGCAACAGTTGAAGCTTAAGCGGCCTGAAACCCATGGCAAGCATAGCTGCGAACTCTCTTTTTCTTTCAAAGAAAGACATCAGATTAAGGTTCGTGACCGAGATCAGAAAAATGATAATGATAAAAATAACAACGGCGAATTCAATAAACCGGACAAAGCCTATCACTCCGCTTGTTCCACTTCCGATTGTCTCTTCCGAATTCATAAGTTTTAATCCGTATCTCATGGCAAGTGCTTTCAAATTTTCCTTATATTTTTCGGCACTATCCCATATGACAACATCTGTAAAATCATCGGGATTAAGCCTGAGTATTTCGGAAAGATACGATGATTTAACAAGAACCCAGTCGTGGCGGAAATAATTGTTATTAAGCTTCTCATTCAAATCAAACTTTCCATTGACTATAAATTTATAAGGGACAGTTCCGCCGTCTGCCGCCCTAAAGAAGAAAACAAAGTCTGTGCCTATTTTTATCTGATTTTTCCAGGAAGAATCGACATAAATATCAATTCCATTCTTGGCTTTGGGATCGAAGGAGCCTTCGAATATTCTAATATTGCTCAGCAGTTTTTCTTCCTTAGCGAAATCAACTCCCAGAAATTTGTTGAATCCCCCAAATCCGTAACGCTCATCGAAAAATTTAGCTCCTATTCTGATTCGTCTGGAATATTGCATATTATTTCTGTCGAGAAAATCAAATAATTCTTTATTAATAAACTTCGAAGGCAAGACGGGATTAAAAAAAGTGTAGCTGTCTCCGATGCCCGTTATTGATGTTATGTAATAATCACCCGTAACGGTTTTGGAAAGGTAATTCCGCCAGTTATCCCTGATGTTTTTCTCAAGAGAAGAAGCAATAAAAAAGAGAACACATCCGGTCACTATCATCAAGACCACGAGAATGTTTTTGACTTTATGCCGGAAAAGGTTTCTTACAGACAGTTTCAGTAAAGTTTTAATATCCATCTCGTTATCCCTTCACCTTCCATTTTTTCAGATTTTTCTTTTCAATCTCAAGAATCTTCATGTCGTAAACCTGCCCGTCATTGAGAACACAATGGTTCTTCATAACGCCCACTTCCCTGAATAGATTATGTTTTAATAAAAACTGTTCGCACTTGGAGAAATACCGGTTATCCGCAATAGTGTACAAAACCGCTTTTCTAAAATTCTTCTCAATCAGGAGTATATCCAGGAATTTAATGAAATCAAGGACCCATACCGTATTCGGGTAATCGGTAAAATTAAGCACTACCAGTTCGCTGACAATGTTGAACCCGCGGTTTATGCTTGCCCCGAAATAGGCTATCACTCTCCCGTTAAGGTCTTTGCTTACATATTGAATGCAATTCCAGTCATTAGGATCAATCTGAATATCATAGGTACTGTAGAACTCGATTAAGCCGAACTTACTTTCCGCTTTTTTTATATACTGCATATATTCCTGCTTCAAAAATCCGGCATTCAAATAGGCCAGTTCTAGCATATTGCCCCCAATCAATTAAAAACCCTTGATTCCAACCGGTCCGCCTTTTATCCTTATATTGAGCAAATTTTTGTTTCTCAAAATGTCAACTGACACCGATTTGAAAGTATTACTAACAAGGTGTTTCTCCAGATCACCTATTTCATAAATCTTTTGCCCATTATACGCTAATATCAAATCTCCAAATTGAAATCCGTCCGCCTGAGATTCATTGTCAACCGAGGTCACAAAAACCCCGTTTTCAGGCTTAACATAAGGAATAACTTTCTGGTGCCCAAGAGATTTAAATCTGGTTAAATATTCTTCCGCCTTTCCCTTATTTCCTTGGGATGCATATAAATCGCTTAAAGTAATCATTAAATCCGGGAGATACTCTAAGTTGTTGATGCTTTCATTGGTTAGTAAATTTTCTCCTGTTTGCAGGGCTTTGTCAGTATAATTTATTTGTTTGTATGCTTTAACCAGATAATAATCAGAAAAAAGCCTGTCATAATCATAACTGCCGGCCTTTTCTAAATAATCAATGGACCTTAGCGGATCAAATTCGGCGTTAATGGCGCCAAGCGACAGGTAATTGCAATAACTGCTTTTTTCCTTAATGGAAAAGTCACTGTCCTCTTTCATTTTAATTAAGTTTGTTTTCCATTGCTCCAGCCACACAATATCATCCAGTAGTGAAACATTGGTATCCCAATAATTATAAGGAAAATCCTTTATGTGAAATTTCAGATAATAGAGGCTCCTGACGAACCTTTTCTGGTATGCATTCAAAGCGACTTCAGGCAATGTTATTTTTGAGTTTATTAAGCGATAGTAGTTTTTCAACCAGTTTACCAGGAAGTTAATCACCTGCTTACTCTTAACCATGTGAATAGGAAGCCCAATGTCCAGAGTGCCCATAAAGATGGTGCCGTCCACGCAAGAGCTGTAGGGCATCTTTTCTCCGCTGCCATTTGTGCCCAGAGAAACATCCCAATCATAAAAAGATCCTTTGGTATCAATACCGAAATAACCGTCTTTACTAAAATGCGAATAATAAGTTTGATGGTCTATCAAAGATAACAACATCCCATCATCGTTATCATAATATTCATTGATAGAAAAAAAACTGTCCTTGAATTCTTCAGATAACAGACTTGCCATCGATTTCCATTGTATAAAAATCATGTTGCCGTCATTCTGCGAATAACCGGTATTAAACAAGCGCGGCTGTTTAAAACCATGGGCCGATCCGTACAATATCAGCGTTCTATCTATTTCTGGCGAATTACTCACAGCGGTAATAATATTGGAGCTTATAAACAAATCTCTAATATTCATGCCATCCGTTATGAAATTTGTTGCATATCTTATATCAAGGCCTTTCTCTGGATAGATAACCTTCAACTGTTCGTTTTTAGGGGCTGAATCATTGATGCTCTTTATTTCTTTAAAAAGGCCAATCCATTCATAACGGTCCCCCGCCAATTCCCAGGGATAATATGTCGAAAAATAGGAAGACAATAGCTTATTTTTAGAGAAAATATCCGGGGAATACTGTAATTGCCCGCTTTCGAGAAAAAGATACCTCAAATGCCCTTTCCTGTATAGCTTTCTGATATTTCTGGTGAGGAATAAAAGCGGATTAACGATATGATGGCTTTCTCCCAAAAAAACAACCTTATGTTTTTTCACTTTATCCAGTAAGTAGTCATCTGCATCGGCTGCATAAGTCAGATTTTTTTCTAACCAATACTTTGACTGATATGTAAATCCATTATTGCTCTCAGACGCTTTGTCTTCTTTCCAATAAAGGGTCGGATCAAACTCAAATCTTACCGTAGCCTTATTAGTGAAGGCTTCGATTGTCTCAAAGTCTCCATATCCGTTGTATTGATATCGCGCGGCTGCCAGATCTGGGTAAAGAAAGCTCCCGCCGTTTATTCTGAAAGCATACCGGTAGTCACCTTCCAAAAGAGGAACGGTAGCCGACCATCTATTTTGAAGG
The DNA here is from genome assembly GCA_020052515.1 of Brevinematales bacterium. Lineage (GTDB taxonomy): Bacteria > Spirochaetota > Brevinematia > Brevinematales > JAOACQ01 > JAGVOW01. The sequence continues at coordinate 19,363 of JAGVOW010000088.1, forward strand.
GTATCCGGTTCTCTTTTCATAGGTATATTTGATCTTTTTTCGCTTCTATAAATAACAAGTTCTACATTGCTGACAGAATCAGCAATACATGTGCGGCCTAAGTATAATCTGCCAACATTATAGTCTTGATAAATGGAAAACACATATCTCACAGTTTCGTAGCCCCATTTATTGGCAAAAAACGGATGCAGCCCCGCCGGAATATTAGAAATAACAAAATTTCCGTTGCTGTCGGTCTTGGTCTGACAGAGTACTCCCTGTGCTTCCTGAACAGGAAAATCCTTTCCCTTTCCCACACATATATTAACATCGGCAAGGGCTTTGCCGTTTTCGCTAATTACCGTTCCGCTGAGCAAAAAAGTAAGAGAAGTATTCGTTGTATTCGCGACCGATCCGAACAATGTATCAGCCAGAAATAACATAAATACTCCGGAAACAATCAAACACAGCAAGGTTTTTATACCGTACTTCATTTTCAACTCCTTCGGCTACGAACTAAATAACCTCTATATTAGAATTAGACTTATTTTCCACAAATCTTTTTAAAAACCAATCTTTTTTACTTTCATATAAGTAGTCGATCAACTTCTCTGATTCATTGATCCTTATTTTATTGATCTCACAAACAGAAAATGGAACATCATGAATATTATCACTTGAGTCGTCAATGTTAATCGTAAAGCAGTAATTAACGCATTTATTATTAAAGCAACAATCTTCACATTCCGAAACACTTATCTGACTCAGGGATATTCTAAAATCTTCCAGCTTTTTGCTGTCGATTCCGTCGAAAACATTACCGATGGTTAGACTCCGGGCAAGATCCCCGTTAAAATTATATCCACCGCAGGGCATAAAAGTTCCGTCCGTCGCAATTGACCTCGCCGATTTGCCAGCATCACAAATATTCCGGAACGACTCCGAAGGATTTAAACATCTATTTATCATACCATCAAAAAGAGGAATGGAAAAATTTTCATCTTCCTCGAGATATTTAATATAAACCTTTCTTAACTCAGAAAATTTCTTCTTCAGAGTCATGAGCGAAAAATAATTCCACGGCTTGTTATAAGCAAAAGTAACGGATACGCTTTTTGTTTTCAATGAATGTAAGAAAATAAAGTTTTCCATCAAATATTTCACATTATTAGGCGTAACAACCAGATTTAAAATAATCCGGTTTCCCAGCCCCATGTCGATACATTTTCGAATATTTCGATAAGCGTAGGAATATGCACCTTCCCCGGAAGTTAACACTCTGTTTTTATTAAAGCTCTTTTCAATTCCGTCAAAACCGACAAAAAAGACACAATCAACATTCTTGAAATATTCAATCTTCTCCTCACTCAAAAGAACAGCATTTGTTGATAATTCAACTATGGCTTTTTTGATACCTTTATTTCCGGCTTTCCGGTAATAATAGTCCAGAATATTTTCTAGCTTAGCGAAATCCGTTAAGGCTTCTCCGCCGGTTATGTTAATCAGCAAAGGCTCCTCTGCAAAGTTTTTTTGCTTTAGGTGTTCTTGGATAATAAAATCAATAGTCTTATGCGCGGTGGCCAGGTTCATTTCCGATGTATTTTTATTCTTAACATAACAATATTTGCAATCCAGATTACAGACATCTGTAACAAAAATACTATACACATTTATCTCCTATTTTATTTTCCCGAAAGGAATTGATCATACTGTTTTAAAAACAAGGGATTCTTGCTTCCATAAAGATGATCAATAACTTTCCCCGCATATTTCAAGATAACTTGATTGCTTTGGCATATCCCATCTGCTATACGATAGACATCACCAGTATTTCTGCGGTTTGTCGCATAGCAGGTATGATGGCATTTGTTGATCAATTCACAGCCTTCACATTCCGACAAGTCTATTTTCGAGCAATCAAAGCAATTTTTGATCGCGCCCCCTTTTAAATAGTCATCCAGGGTGCTGACAACATAATCTTTATAATAGTCTGTTCCCAAGAAAACATTACACGCAAGTATTTCGCCATTCGGAAGCACCGCCAGATCATTATCACAAGCGCCGCAAGTTGTCACTTGATTCCTGAGCAAAGTCAATATGCTTGTATCAATCAACACGAAGCACATTGGCTCCCCTTGTTCATAGAATTTAATATAATCCTTAGTTATCCTACTCATATTCTTGTCAAATGCCTCAAGTGTCTTTTCATCCCAATTTTCATCAACACAAACAGCCGTGGAAATAAATCTTACCCCAAGATCCACCAATAGCTTAAAGCTTTGATAATAATAAGGAACTGCGGCGGGCATCAGGGTAATATTGTAAGAATTATTCCAAGCAGGATACCTTTTTCTTATGAACCGTATGTTCTTAATGACATCATCAAAGGAGCCTTTCCCATCTCCATAAACTCTATTAGCATTATGAATCTCCTTAATGCCGTCTAAGCTAATATGCAGTCGTATGTCATTTGAATGACAATAAACTAAGATCTCATCATTAGCAAGGGTTAAATTGGTGGACAAAGAAAAATCATTTATGCCCAATGATATTAATTTTGGCAGCATATAGCGGATTGTGTCGAAATTTAACAGTGCCTCGCCGCCGTTGAAATTAACAGCTATATCCTGCGGTTTCAAATTTTTATCCTGCTGATTTTTTCTAATAAAATCAACTGTTTTATCCGCCGTCTCAATCTCTAGATTTTGCGCTCCTTTGTCTTTTTCAAAACAGTAGCGGCAACACATATTACATTTTTCACTCATAATAATCGTATATTTCATTTTCTATTCCTATGATAAAAAATATTCCATGGGTAGCTGAATTTTCACTTTGTTTTTTTCACCAATGGTTGGAACATGAATCCTATGTCAGTAATTGTATTGTTGCCACCGCATCCCGGATTAATTGGGCAAGCAGCACAGGGAGTTGATCCTCCGGTAAACGATTGTGGAGATGTACAACCGGAAGGGCCTCCAGTACCTGTTCCAGTACCTGATCCGCTTCCAGTTCCTAAACCATGAATTTCCTTTAAATACTTTGACGGCTTGTAATTCTTTACGATCCTTTTTTTCACTGTAAACCCCTCCTCGATTTATTAGCTACCCATGGCATTATATTACTAATCGCTATGTCATACTTGCTGTTTTCCGACTCTATATAAATAAGAACAGGAAATTAACTGGTTAATCATTTTTAAAAATTCACTTTTATCTTTCAAAACTCTTGTCTGTCTTATTTGCAAGGCCCTATCAATATTCTGCCGCAGGGTTAATTCCGGATTGTAAAAACGGATAAAATGATCCAGCAGGACTTCGTGTTTTCTACTAAAACGGACAAACCTTTCGTTAATTGTGTCGAAGATACGGAATTTATCCCTTTCATGAAAAGGAAGACTGATTATTTTGTAATAAGAATCAAGGTCGTCAGCGGCCAAATTGTTTTTGCTTTTGTCTTCCCAATAAGGGTTTTTATCATTGTAAAACTTATGATTATAAAATAAGATCGTCCTATCTATGAAATCCCAGAAATCATAGCCGATCATAATCGTGTAATCCCCATCAATTTTTTTAAAGAACATCTTCGAATATGCTTTTTTAGCTAAGTAAACAATTTCATCTCGGGTGTATTTACTGCCTTTATTACGATCAATATAATCGATATTCCCGATTTTGACATCTTCATTCCGGTCAATGATTTTTATCCCGTATTTTTCAGGCTCATGATAGATTTTTGACCCTTTCATAAGAAAAAAATGATTGGCGGAGAATGTGAAATATTTGCGAGTCTTCAGATTGTAATCAATAAAATCCAGGGTCTGCTTCGTTTCGGCTTTTGTCTCCGAAGGAAATCCAATAATAAAATAGGAGTGAACACTGATATTGTTCTGGTCGAAATTTCCGATGATCTGATTTAACTCTTCAATGTTGTAATTTCTTTCTCTTTTATTCATAAGATTCAATATTCTCGGGTTCACGGATTCCAAACCAAGCCCGATCATTTTTAATCCCGATTGAGACAATATTTTACAGTTCTCGTATGTAAAATTTCCCGAGAATCTTGTTCTGGCTGTCCATTTTATTGCCATTTTGTGATTTATAACCTGTTCGGCAAAATAGAGCAATATTGAATCCTCGATTGCCTCATCGACAAAAGTAAGATAGAGCAATTCATTGTATTTTGAAAGTTCAAGAATCAACTTATCCACTGTCTCTTTAGCATCCTTTGTCAGAGAATCAAAAGCAAAATCAGATTTATGCCTTGAATTAATCGTACAAAAAGAACACTTATTCCAATAGCACCTGGTATTAAATAAACGCGTCGATATTTTCGTAGTATTGAATATAGTATTGACGCTCAATCTCGGCGTGTAGGACAAAGAGCTCCTATCCTTATCGCTCGGTTCTGTTACCGGCAAATCATTGTGGTAAACATTGTCGAAATTATCTATATGCTTCCGGATAAACTTGCTGGCCAGCCATTGGGTAAAATCCGCCTGTTCATTGGCTTCACTCAAATCCACGATAATTTTCACATCATCGAATTTTTGCCTTATTTTATTTGATAAAACAATCAAGCTGAACAATTCGCTTTCCCAGTGAATTGAGACATTATATCGCACACAATTCTCAAAGAAAGGATTCTTTAATAACTCATCAAAGAATTCATCTATAAAACCATTGTCATGAAAAGAATTAAAACCGACATTCTTGATATCTTTATAGTATTTTATACCGTATGATAATAATACCTCAAGGCCCGAATTGACTGAATTCAAGAGGCTTAGAACCGAGAGAAATACCTTGAAACAAAACAAAAGATTTCTCTCTAGGTTTTTGTAAATGTAGCAGTCCAGCATCATATCTTTTATTTCAGAAATACTGGAACATAAATAACTAAAATATTTCCGGTCGAACGAAGAAAACTTGTGCTTCTCTTCAAAAGAGCGGCAGATTTTCTTCAGGCTTTCTCGTGAAAACAATTTGTTCCAAAAAAGAGCATTAACATCGAGAAAGCGGCCCTTTGAATTTCCCCGCAATTGAAAAGTAGATGGCAAATTCAAGTATTTATCAATCATATCTGTCCCTTATCTATCCGAAATAAATTAGCAACCGCAACGGCGCATGCCCAACTCGGTGAAATAGGATCTTGAATCCATTCGCCTGCCCACCATATTTTCTCTTCGTTTTTTTCAATCACTATATCGGACTTAAAGACAGCAGATTTTCCAGCAACTTTCTTTAATGTCAGAGAATCAGTCACGGAAACTACTCCTTCAATATTTGCCGGAAAATTGTTGCCTCCCTCTTTTGCACAATAGATAAAGATGCCTTTCTTCCTTGCTTTTTTCACAAGCTTCAGGAGGTCATCTTTTATTGTGTTGTCTCCGGTAGCAATGCTGATATTGATAATCTGCACATCCGTTTTCTCAACCATCCAGCGGATAGACTCGATGAGACATTTTGAATAACCTTTCTTTTCATGGTCGAGAACTTTCGAAATGACAAATTCTGCTTTTGGTAAGCCTTTGGAGATGATGGAAAGGACTGAAGTTCCATGCCCATGTTCATCTGATATGTAGTTAGTTTCACCCCTGAGCCAGCGTTGAATATTTCTTTCATTATACTCGAAATACTCAACAAGCCCACTTTCCACATTTAGATCAAAAGCCGCTGCTTTTTTGATTTTGACAGAATTTTCAAGGATAAACTTCCTGTTAATGCCGCTGTCAATTATTCCAATGACATGCTGTTTTTTTAATTTCTCCCAGAATATACCCATGAAGAATCGTCCTCTTTTTTAGTTTAATTTTCCCATTTGCACCCGATAAAAATACAAATATTCGATTTGCACTAATAATGCTTCCCCACTTCTCATTATTTTGAAATTTTCTTCTTAATATATTTTGGGCGGTTCCAAAAACCGCCTAATCATGTACATTTAGTATAAAAAACGTTAAAATAATAGTCAAAAATCGAGGAAGGGTTGTATGAATAACACAAAGCAAAAAGACCGAGATCTTTTTGCTTGTTTTGTATGCGGCATCCTGTACAATGTGTTATTTTTCCTTTTACTGTTAACAAATTATTCTTGTGTGCCAGATAGGCGTAGCATATCTGGCAATTCATGCCGCAAGAAGCGATTATTTGTTTGTCAATTCGTCCTACAATGCCAGAGCATCCCCTCTCCCACTCTGTATCTCCCTTCCAATACTCTTCATTCGCAATGCCAGACAACCCAAACATTGTTCCCCGCTTTCCTCAATACAGATTTTACCGGGATAAAGAAGATAATGCTTTCTATAAGCAATCGGCGTAATATTGGGCATCAAGACATTGGCCCCGGCCAGAATCATCTTTTCCCGCCCAAATTTATCAAGGCTTCCCGCGGCGGTTGTCGCTGGAATGTGCGTTTTCGGCATCAGGAGCCTGAGGAGGGCCGTGGCCCGGATAGTCAGAATAATGTCTTCCTGCTTTGCCTCATTTAAAGGCGTGTCCGGATTCGGAATAAAAGGCCCAATGCCTGCCATATCCAGCTCTAATTTCGCGCACAAAAGCGCGTTTTGAATGCGGATTTTTTCTGTCTCTCCGGGCAGGCCTACCATATAGCCTGAGCCCACTTGATAATCAGCTTCTTTTAAATCAGAAAGGGCTTTTAATCTTCTCTCCAGAGGAATACCGCCGCGAAGCTTCGCATGGAGAGCGGGGTCAGACGTTTCAAAGCGTAGAAGATACCGGTCAGCTCCCGCTTTTTTGAGTAGGCGGTATTCCTCCTCCGTTTTAACGCCGCAGGAAAGAACAATGGCCGCGTTGGGAAAGCCATTCCTGATCTTCTCCACGATTCCTGCCAGAACAGAAGCCTGAAAACAAGGATCTTCTCCGCTTTGCAGGACAAAGCTCCTGAGACCCTGCTGGTAACCTGATTTTACTGTTTCTAAAATCTCTTTTTCATTCAATCGATAGCGTGTTACTTTATTATTGCTCCGCCGAATGCCGCAGTACAAACAATCCTGAGCGCAATAATTTGAAAATTCAATTAAACCCCGGAGCCACACTCCATTGCCATGGACTTTTTGACAGACTTTTGCGGCTTCTACGATCAAAGTTTCTGTATCAACTTCTTTATAGAAATCAATTATGGATTCTTTAGTCAAGACTAACCCCTTGCACTATAGGCGCGGTTAATTAACCGCGCCTATAGTGCACTCAAAAATAAATATCCCGCTTCCCTTTCTCTATTTCCGATAGAACTTTGGTCATTTTTTCTTTCAAGGCTTTCTGGTCCAATTCATTCACTATTTTATCAATCAATTTCAGGCCTTTTTCCCTTGTCGCTTGTGATGCGTAGTCCAGCAAATATTCCTTGAAGGTAAAAGCGCCGTTAGGCATACAGAATTCTTTGATCAAGCCCGGCTTCGCGAGGTCCATAAAGTCATGCCCTACTCTGCCCTTTCTGTAGCATCCGGTGCAGAAGGAAGGAATGTATTCTTCATCAATCAAGTCAGAAATGACTTCATCCAGATTTCTGTGATCACCCAACGAAAACTGGCTTCCTGCTTCTTTTTGATCAGAATGTTCATTTTGATGAACTTGTTCGTGTGAATAAGCGCCTGGATTGGTCCTCGACCCCGCTGAAATCTGGCTGATCCCATAATGAAAAAGCTCTGTCCGAATCGCCTCGCTTTCCCGTGTGCTCAAAATAATACCCGTGTAAGGCAATGCCACACGAATGACCGCCACCAGTTTTTTGAAATCCTCATCACTTACCGGATAAGGCACATGAGAAGAAATAGCGGAACCTTCCGCAGGCATAAGGCGTGGAATGCTCACTGTATGAGGCCCGCATCCAAATACTTTTTCCAGATGAAAAGCATGCTCCATCAACCCTAATACTTCGAATTTATAATCCCCCAGCCCAAAAAGTGCGCCGATCCCCACATCGTCAATCCCGCCTTCCATCGCGCGATCCATTACTGTCAACCGGTAAGCGTAATCCGCCTTCGGGCCGGAAGGGTGGTACTCTTTATAAAGAACGGGGTCATAGGTTTCCTGAAAGCAGATATAAGTCCCTATTTTTGAGGCCTTGAGCCGAGCGAAGCCTTTTGTTTCCATCGGCGCGATTTCCACATTGATCCTTCGGATAGAGCTCTTGCCGTCGCTCGCGGAATAGGCGGTATCAATGGCTTCTACAAAATAATCCAGCGGATTTTCTACTGACTCACCGCAAAGCATCAGAACGCGCTTGTGCCCTTCTTTCAAAAGAGAAACCACCTCTGAGTGGATTTGCTCCTGGGTCAGGACAGCGCGCGCAAGGGCCTTGTTGTCCCGCCGAAAGCCGCAGTAAAGACAGTTGTTTGAGCATTTATTGCCGATATAGAGGGGGGCAAAAAGTACCAGCCTTTTACCATAAATCAGTTCTTTGATTTCTCTGGCTGTGTGTAAAAGCTTTTGTAGTTCAGCAGGGTCTTCTATTTGCAGAAGAAGAGCGGTATCTTCGAGAGATAGGCCTTTGAGTCGAAGCGCGCGGTTTAAAATAGCATCTACTTCTGAAGAGCTGGGCGGGCTTTTATGGGACAAATCAAAAAGCTTGTCTCTATCGATAAAAACTTCCCCGCTATTTTTTAAGTTTTTCTTTCCCATTCGATTTCTCCTCTTTATACTTTGTCAAAAGCGACTTTACGGACACGCCCGGTAAACGGCCGATCTTGCCGGTCATCGCTCCTACTTCATCCGTAGTGCCTTCGACAATCAGAGAAATTATATGGATTTTTTTGTCCCGCAGAGGCAAGCCCTGTCTTCCCAGAATAATGGAACCATACTGATGCAAAATAGCGTTTAATTGCTCCACACTCTCCATATTTTCCACAAGAATTGCGACTACCCCGATTCTCTTTTCCATCAGAAGACCTCCGGATCAGAATAGAAACTTTGAATTCCTTGAGACAAGAATTTCTCTATCTCTCAGAATAAAATTCGATTCATTTTTATATTAATAGAATAGAATGTATTTTAAAAATAAGCAAAATTTCTCGTCTTTCCTTTTCTTTTCAATCTATGTTATAATAGAAGGCAATGAACTTTTCTTTTTCTTGCAAGGAGTTTTTAGTGTCCATACAATCTCTTAAGGATGGTCTTTCGGCCGCGAAGGAGCGTATTGACAAAGTCCTGCCGAAAAAGAAACTGGAGGAAGAACAGCCCCTCAGATCAGAGCTTTTCAGTCTGGACCAGTTTGAACAGCATGCGAAAAGCCTGGCCGGGAAACACACGGTGAGATTTAAGAGAGGACGGGAAAAGCTTCTGTCCCGGCTGGAAGAAAACGAAGATACCATCGTGAAAGCCTATGAATTGCTTGCTGATGAGGAAAACTCTAAAAGAAAAATATCGCCAGCCGGGGAGTGGTTGCTGGACAATTACTATCTAATCGAAGAACAAATACGCCTCGCGAAAAGATTCCTGCCGAAGGGTTACAGCCTTGAATTGCCTAATTTGATAAAAGGCCCTCTGGCCGGTTATCCCAGGGTTTACGATATTGCCATGGAGATAGTTTCCCATGGGGATGGACGCGTTGATTTGAAAGGCCTTACCGATTTTGTTTCAGCGTATCAGACGGTAAAGCATTTGAAGTTGGGCGAGCTTTGGGCCATTCCCATAATGATCAGGCTAGCTTTAATTGAAAACCTGAGACGTGTTTCTTCGCGCATGGTATTATCGCAAATTGGCTATGGCAAGGCCGATTACTGGGCAAACCGTATTCTGGCAGTGTCCGCAAAAGATACCGACGGCGTTGTCCTGGAAATTGCCGCAATGGCGAAGTTTGACCTTCCGCTTTCAGATGCTTTCGTAGCGGAATTTGTAAGAAGGCTTCAAGGCCAGACTTCTGCTCTCAACCTTCCCCTAGTATGGCTGGAAAAAAAGCTTTCTGAACAAGGAGAAACCATTGACCGGCTCATTCAATTAACCAGCCGGAAAAAAGCCGTAAATCAGGTTTCAATCGCGAACACTATTATGAGCCTGCGCTTTCTGGATACCGTTGATTGGCATGATTTTGTCGAAAATTTAAGCGTTACCAATAATATTTTAAAACAGGATCCTTCGGGCGATTACGAAAATATGTCTTTTGTTACGCGTGATCGCTACCGGCATATGATCGAAAAACTTTCCGCGCGGAGCCGTCAGACCGAAGAGGAAACCGCGGCACGGGTTGTGCGAATAGCGCAGGAAGCAAAATCGCTGAAAGGCAACAATGACCGTACCGCGCACATAGGTTTTTATCTTATTGATAAAGGCCTCGAAAAGTTCTGCCATTCACTGAATATCCGTCTGCTTTTCAGAGAGCATCTCCAGGCAAAAAAGACCCTGCTGCCGCTGATCTTGTACACAAGCTCGATTGTCCTTACGACATTTGCCGTGACAATATTGACTTTGTTTCTGGCATGGAAACCGGGATTCCAGCACTGGCAATGGCTGGTTTTATTTGGTTTACCATTGCTATTTGTAACCAGCCAGACTGTGGTTTCCCTGGTAAACTGGGTCTCCACACTTCTGGTTAACCCTGAAAAACTGCCTGAAATGGATTTCTCGAAAGGCATACCCGCGTCCGCTCATACGCTGGTTGTAGTTCCGTCAATGCTGGGCAACATAAGGGCTGTCGAAACGCTTATTGAAAACTTGGAAATCCGTTATCTCGCGAATACTGACAAAAATCTGGATTTTGCTTTATTGACTGATTTTACCGATGCCGGACAGGAAACTATGCCCGAGGATAAGCAATTACTTTCGTTAGCCAAAGAAGGCATAGAAAAACTCAATCAAAAATACCGCCGGCTTAAAGAAAACAGTTTCTATCTTTTTCACCGGCCGCGAAAATGGAACGAACAGGAAAAAATATGGATGGGATATGAGCGTAAAAGAGGCAAACTTTCGGATTTGAATTCCCTTCTCCGCGACGGGGGTACAGAAAAATTTAGCATGGTAATCGGCGATCCCTCGTCTCTTCAGAATGTTAAATACGTGTTCACTCTAGATACTGACACCCGAATGCCGAGAAATGCAGCGAGAGAACTGGTGGAGATAATTTCACATCCACTGAACAGGCCGGTATATGATGAGAAGAAACGGCGTGTTGCCTCCGGGTATGGTATTCTGCAGCCTAGAGTCGAGGCCAGTTATCCTGGTGATAATCCCTCTTTATTCGTCAATATTTACGGAGGAGAACCCGGCATTGACCCTTACACAAAAGCGGTATCGGACGTCTATCAGGACCTGTTTCACGAGGGTTCCTTTATTGGAAAAGGACTTTACGATGTGGACGCTTTTGAAAAATGCCTGGACGGGCGTTTACCGGAAAACCTGATATTAAGCCACGACCTCTTGGAAGGCTGTTACGCACGCTGCGCGCTGGTTACCGGCGTTCAGTTATATGAAGAGTTTCCAGCGGGTTACCTGAAGGACATGAACCGCAGACATCGCTGGATACGCGGCGACTGGCAGATAGCCAGATGGCTGTTGCCTTTCGTTTCAGGTTTCAAGCATAAAAAAGTAAAAAACCCGGTTTCTTTTTTATCAAAATGGAAAATATTAGACAATTTGAGAAGAAGCCTGGTTCCCGCGTCAACCCTTTTTCTGCTTTTATCCGGATGGATGCTGTATCAGCCCTCGTGGTTCTGGACGATAACTGTAATTATTTTTACCGGTTTGCCCGGCCTGCTGATATCGTTGTCTGAAGTTATTAGAAAACCCCATGAAATATCGATAAAGTCCCAATTTGGATCGGCGTTTTCCTCAACTGGTATTCGCGCCGCTCAATTTTGCTTTTCTATAATCTTTGTCGTATATGAGGCTTATATCAGTCTAAACGCGATATTGACTACATTGTGGCGGCTGATTGTATCACGCAGGCGACTGCTGGAATGGGTTACATCCAGCGAATCGGAAACCCGGCCGCCGAAAACACTGCCAGAATTTTACAAAAGGATGTTGCCCGCTCCCCTGGTTGCCGCTGCTTTTTTCATTGTTTGGGCTTTGACGCTTAAGACTATCGACGCGCTTGCGATGATCATTTCTAGCTTATGGCTGTTATCCCCTTTCATTACCAATATTATAAGCCGGACGCCATCTCCCCATAAAGTCAAGCTTTCCAGATCAAAGATTGATTTTCTCCGCAGCCTCTCCCGCAGGACCTGGGAATTCTTCGAAACCTTTGTTACAGGACAGGATAACTGGCTGCCCCCGGACAATTTTCAGGAAGAGTTCCTCTGCGCCGCGGCCCACAGGACATCGCCTACCAATATCGGTTTGTCTCTTACATCAAATCTGGCCGCGTATGATTTTGGTTATGTGTCCATGGGCGCACTGCTCGACAGAACGGAAAAAGCGCTTATTACCATGAATAAAATGGAAAAATACCGAGGACATTTTTATAACTGGTACGATACCGAAACGCTAAACCCTTTGAAGCCTTTTTATATTTCTTCGGTTGACAGCGGGAACCTGGCCGGCCATCTGCTGGTTTTACGTTCCGGCCTTATGGAAATGCCCGGGAATAAAATAATATCCCCAAAACTATTTGACGGACTTTCCGACACTTTAAATGTACTGCATGAAAGCTTTATAAGGTTAGAGAAAAGAAAAGTCAGCGGCCTGACGGATACCATAAAAAAAATAAATGAACAGATAGAGTGTTTCAGGGACAAAATCCAGTCTCCGCCGGCCTCCCTTACTGAAATTCACGCGTTTTTGCGCCAGTTATTAGCCGATATCTCGAAAATGCTTTCCAGCCTGAACTGGCAGCACCTTGAAAAGGTTAAAAAATGGGCGCTGGCTTTTGAAAGACAGTGCTGCGATTACCTTAAGGAACTGTCTTTTTACGTTCCGTGGGTTTTGCTTCCGCCTGAAATACCCGGCATGTGGGACAAGGGTAATGACCAGCAGAAACAGCGCCTTAGCTGGCTGAGGAAAGAATTCTTTTTCCTGGATAAAATTCCCTTACTGGGTGAATCCGCGAGACTCGAGATCAAATTACTGCCTTTAATAGATGAAGCACTCAAACACTTTGTTTTGCGCGATGATAACTCAATAAAGGAAAAGGAATGGTTTAGAGGTTTCAGGGCCGCTATTCAGGACGCAGGAAATAGGGCAAGCGCAAGAATCGGCTTGATCAATGATTTAGCTCTGCGCTGCAGCGAGATGTCCGATATGGAATACGAATTTTTGTACAGCGAATCGTCACATCTCCTTTCTATTGGATACAATGCGGCCGAGCATAAACCGGACCCGTCCTTTTATGATCTTCTGGCGTCTGAAGCCAGGCTTTCCAGTTTTGTGGCAATTGCCCAGGGAAAGCTGCCCCAGGAGCATTGGTTTATGCTCGGCAGGCTGCTTTCAAAGCACGGTAGAAATCCCGTTCTGGTATCGTGGGGAGGTTCGATGTTTGAATACCTGATGCCTCTTCTGATAATGCCTACCTATGAAGGAACCCTGCTCGATAAAACGTATCAAGCCAGCATAGACTCTCAGATAGAGTATGCTTTCTGTAACAATATACCCTGGGGCATTTCCGAATCTGGATACAACAAGCTGGATACGGGAATGGCCTATCAGTACCGCGCATTCGGAGTCCCGGAAATCGGTTTTAAAAGGGGCCTGTCCGAAGACCTGGTCATTGCCCCCTATGCTTCTGTCCTGGCTCTCATGGTAGAACCGGAGAAAGCCTTCTGGAACCTGGAAAATTTGGACGCGGCCGGATTTAGCGGGGAATACGGTTTTTATGAGGCAATAGATTACACCCCATCCAGACTTGCCCATGATGAGACTCATGCGGTCGTTAAATCATACATGGCACATCACCAGGGTATGAGCTTATTATCTCTCGCGTATATTCTGCTGGATAAGCCTATGCAGAGACGCTTTCTGGCAGACCCGATGTTTAAGGCCACGGAACTGCTTCTTCAGGAAAGGGTCCCGAAAGAAGTACCGTTCCTTTTTGATATCGAAGCAACCGGATTTCTCAGAAAAATTGAGGAAAGAGAGGCGCTATTACGCGTCTTTCCAAATCCCAATACCCCTGTGCCCGAAATACACCTTTTGTCCAACGGCAAATACAGTGTTATGGTAACCAACTCCGGAGGAGGTTACAGCCGCTGGAAAAATATCGCGGTCACAAGATGGCACGAAGATGCGCAGCTTTCGAATGAAGGGACATTTCTGTATCTGCGCGATATGAAAACAGGGGAATTCTGGTCAACGGCATACCAGCCGGCTCTGCAAAAATCCAGAAATTATGAAGCAATATTCTCAAGGTCCCGGGCCGAATTCAAGCGCAGCGACCACCAGATAGATACCCATACGGAAATAGCGGTTTCACCCGAAGACGATATTGAATTGCGCAGGGTGAAAATCACGAATAGGTCGCGCGGCAAGCGCGTTATTGAGGTTACCAGTTACGCGGAAGTGGTATTAAATTATCCAGCGGATGACCAGGCGCACAAAACTTTCAGCAGCCTATTTGTTCAGACTGAAATAATAAGGTCGAACCAGGCGATTATCTGCAACCGGAGGCCCCGTTCTGAAAAGGACGCCTTTCCGCTTATGCTGCATCTGATGGCGGTCCACGGCAATTCAATTGAAGGCGCTACCTATGAAACTGACCGGAATAAATTTATCGGCAGGTGCAATACGCCTGAAATCCCATTTGCCATGAGTAACATGGGAAATCTTTTAGACAGCGAAGGAGCGGTACTGGACCCGATCGTTTCGATTCGTTGCAGAATAGAACTGGAGAGCGAAGAAACGGCAACTATTGATTATATTACAGGAATATGTGACAGCATGGAATCCGCTCACAGGTTGATGGAAAAATATAGGGATCGCAATCTTGCCGATAGGGTTTTCGAACTTGCCTGGACGCACGGGCAGGTAGAGTTACAGCAGATCAACGCTACTGAAACTGAAGCGCAATTGTATAGCCGCCTCGCTAGCGCAATCGTTTATTCCAATCCCGCATGGAGAGCAAACGTGAGTATCCTGAAGAAAAATTTCAGGGGACAGTCTGATCTATGGGGATATGGAATTTCTGGAGACTTTCCGGTTGTGATCGTCCGGATAGAACATCAGGAAAACATTGAGTTGATAGTGCAAATGGTGAAAGCACATTCTTTCTGGCGTATGAAAGGCCTAATAGCGGACCTGATTATATGGAATGAGGACCATTCTGTTTACCGCGACAGCATGAGCGAAAGGATAAACGGCCTGATTTCCTCAAATGACGAAGCTCGGTCAAACCAGCCGGGCGGAATATTTTTAAGACGTGCCGATCAGATGTCCGAAGAGGATAAAATACTGCTCCAGACCGTAGCGCGGATAGTTATTACCGACAAAGGCGGAACTCTGGCCGAACAACTGGAGTACAAAGCGCACCTCAAGATAATCCGGCCTCCGCTTATCCCGGCAAAAAAGGCCTGGCAGGCTTTTTTGGATACTGAAGAAAAAACAGAGGAACATCCCGACCTTGAATTTTATAACGGCATTGGCGGTTTTACCCGGGATGGCCGGGAATATGTAATTACCACCAATCGATTAGTCAGGGCACCAGCTCCATGGATAAATGTACTGGCCAACCGGAATTTCGGCACCATTATTTCCGAAAGCGGAAGCGCTTATACCTGGAGTGAAAACGCGCATGAGTTTCGTTTAACCCCCTGGAAGAATGACCCTGTCTCGGATGCCAGCGGAGAAGCGCTGTATTTGCGTGATGAGGAAACAGGGAAGTTCTGGTCTCCTACCCCTCTTCCGGCCGGGGGAGAAACCCGCTACGTGTCTCACCACGGCTTTGGTTACAGCGTTTTTAAGCATGAAGAGAATGGTATTTGCACTGAATTGACGCTGTTTGTTTCACTGGAGCAAAGTGTTAAATTTTCTGTCTTAAAAGTTAAAAACAATTCCGGACGCAGAAGAAACCTATCCGCGACAGCGTATTACGAGCTGGTTTTGGGAACATACAGGGATAAATATCTCATGCATATTTTAACCGAAGTAGACTCTAAAAGCGGAGCGCTTCTGGCTTATAATCCTTATAATAAAGATTTCGCGAACAGGGTTGTTTTCCTGGATACCAGCGAGACGACACGTTTTGTAAGCGGCGATAGAAACGAGTTCATAGGAAGAAACGGTACCATGGCTTCCCCTGCCGCGATGCAGAGCGACAGGCTTTCAGGCAATACCGGCGCGGGCCTTGATCCGTGCGCTTCCCTGCAGGTTAAATTTGAGCTTGATGACAGTTATGAGAAAGAGATTGTATTTACATTCGGCGCCGGTAAAAGCATTGATGAAGCAAGGGGTTTTCTTCTGCGTTTTAGCGGCACCTCGTCGGTACGCAGGGAGTTGGAATCTGTCTGGGAATACTGGAAACACACCCTTGGAGTGATTTATGTTGAAACACCGGACAGCTCCATTAATTTTCTCGTGAACGGATGGCTGCAGTATCAGGTAATCAGCTGCCGCCTGTGGGGACGCAGCGGGTATTATCAGTCGGGCGGAGCATTCGGTTTTCGCGACCAGCTGCAGGATAGTATGTCTCTCATGCATACCAATCCCAGTATGGTAAGAGAACAATTACTATCGTTTGCTTCCCGTCAATATATAGAAGGCGATGTTCAGCACTGGTGGCATCCTCCAACCGGCGCGGGAGTACGCACCCGTTGTTCTGACGACTATTTATGGCTTCCCTTAGTCACCTGCTTATATGTCGAGGAAATTGGAGACACTGGAATTCTGGATGAATCAATTAATTTTTTGGAAGGCCCTCCAGTAAAATCGGGAGAAGAATCTTATTATGCCGTTCCTAAGAGTTCCGGCAAATCCGGGACATTGTATGAACATTGTGTTTTAGCGATAGAAAAGAGCCTGAAATTCGGCGTTCATGGCCTTCCACTTATGGGCAGCGGTGATTGGAACGACGGTTTAAACCGGGTAGGAAATGAAGGAAAAGGAGAAAGCGTCTGGCTGGCATTCTTTCTGTGTCATGTTTTGAAGTCAATGGCGGTACTATCCAGGAATCGCGGAGATGATAAGTTTTCCGAATTATGCCTTAAAGAAGCTGATAAACTATCAAAGAGCATTGAGAATAACGCATGGGACGGCCAATGGTACACAAGGGCATATTTTGATAACGGAGAAGTTCTGGGTTCTTCGTCTAACATCGAATGTCAAATCGATTCTATACCGCAGTCCTGGGCGGTCATATCTGGGTCAGCCGATGCACAAAGAGCTAAAACGGCCATGGGCCAACTTGATTTGCGGCTTGTAGATAGAAAAGATAGCTTGATAAAACTCTTTGAACCTCCATTTGATAAAGCCGGGCATAATCCTGGATATATAAAGGGATATGTTCCCGGTGTGAGGGAAAACGGCGGCCAGTATACCCATGCCGCGGTATGGGCTGTTATCGCGTTCGCGATATTGAAAGACAGAATTCGCGCGTGGGAATTATTGGGAATGATCAACCCGGTACTGCATAGCGATACTTCCGAGAAGTGCGGCATTTATAAAGTTGAACCCTTTGTTATGGCAGCGGATGTGTATACCGCCCCAAACAATGCCGGGCACGGAGGATGGACATGGTACACCGGATCCGCGTCCTGGATGTATCAACTCATTGTTAAGTACCTGCTGGGGATACGTTTAAAAGCAGACAGGCTCTACTTTGAACCCTGCCTGCCCGAAAAGTGGAAATTATTTAAAATCCATTACCGTTACAGGGAGACTTTTTATCACATAACTTTCACTCGTTCCGGATCATCAGACAATGTGGTTTCGGTCGCCGTTGACGAAATAACGCAGAAAGATAAATCTCTGCTTCTCATTGATGACCGGCTGGAGCATACGGTAGAAGTGAAGATAGGAGAGCCTTAGAGGTAAATTTTCAATACAGCACCTCGAATTGAAGAGCATATTGAAACAGGGGAGCACGAACAAAGCTAATACCGTTGAGATTATTCAGATTGTAACGGATAAAGGCCGTGAGATTGGCATTCTGAAAGATATTCTGCAAATATTGGGCGGTCAGCACCAGCGCGTTGTCCAATGGATTATAAATGGCGCTGACGCCGGCTTTACGGATTTCGTCAATGACGTATTGGCACTGAAAGAAAAGATAATGCTTGTTGAAGAAAGGCTTATTAATCGATAAATAATTAGCAATATTAACGGTATTGGTATCAACAGCCTTTTCGTTATAATAATATTCCAACAATAAAATCAGTTTGCTGTCAAAGAAGGAGTAATCAATTCCCAGCATCCCCTCAAAAAAGTTGTTTGTACCGGATTCAAAAAAATGTTCCACCAGCTCCCCATGAATCCCCACTTCCAGATCTCCCTTGAAGGTAAAGCCCGTAATCCACTCTTTCGCATCCCCATGGTAGATGCCGATGAGAGCTAGGTCAGATTCAAAAATATTGCCGAAGAGCTTTACCGCGGAAGTTACATTGGTCATAACCGCCGAAAAAGTAGTAGTCAGATCCAGTCCTCCTAATTCCCCAAGAGGTATTTGGATCCTTGCGATATCGCTCCCAAGCCTTGCATAATTAATGTCGGTAAAATCTACTTTAGAAAAAACATCAATGGGCGAAAAGAGAAAACCCACACCGTAATTGACAATTTGCCTTCCCAGAGTAATATCCGCGAATTCCGGGTAGAGTGCCAGACAAAGCTTCCGAATATTAAAAAGGAAACTTGTTTTCAATAAATCCGCATATTCTCCATAAAACAGGCTAAAATCAACGCTGCCCTCAATTTTAGCAAAAGACCGGTCCGTATTTAAGAAATTTAGCCGAAACACGCTCCTTCCCGCATAAGTAAAATCAGTGGTGTAGGAATCTTTGTTGTAATATTGCAGAAGGCTCGCTTCATTTAAGAGATGTCCATTTATATCCAGCCCTTTTTTGTCCGAAGAATCTTGGCCATTTGCGTAAAGTGCTTGAATAGAAAGAAAAAAAAACATAAAGTAAATAAATTTTGTAAGCATTTTTTCTCCTTGCGCCTCATCCCCCCGTCCCCTTTCTCCAAGTCTGGAGAAGGGGGTGGCCGAAGGCCGGGGTGAGGCGCGTTTACCTCTCCAGATACCGTAGTGAAAACACCTTTTCGCTCACCGGTACATCAAATTTCAGTTCCGACATAGTAAAAACCGTGCGGCTATTTTCTCTTAGTTTATCTACTATTTCGCTCTTAACCGGGAAATATCTTTCCCCAATCCTGCCTACATCCAGAACCTTTGATTCTTTTAAAAACTTTCCGCTTTTGGCATACTTTTCTTCCTTAAGCTGGATAAAACGCTCTTTATCGATCCACATTTTTCTTTTCTCGTAAGAAACCTCTTTTACCTTTGCCTCAAGATTAATCACATAACAACCCCTATCCCCTATTTTCTCCTCTCCGGCAATTGTAATATTATACTTTTCGTATAAGGAATCAGATTCTAAAGCGTCTTCGTAAGATATATCGCTGCCCATCATCCCCTGCTTGAGCATATGCCCGGAAATCAAGAATGTATTGGCCTCTTCCCCATCATGAATCCACATTTTCTTATCGAGCTTCAGGTACTTTGTATTGATATCTTCCTTATTAAGAAACTCTACATAAGCTTTCTTGCTGCCTACCGCCGTGACTTTCATAATTTTAAGGCGTGGTTTTTCATCGCCTAGAAATATTTCCATCTTTCCTACGTATTCAATAGTATTATACTTTATATTTGCATCCACCTTCCGCAATATTTCTTCACCGGTAAGAGCAAAACATGGTGTTAAAATAAAAAATAATATTAAAAGCCCGATCAATCTAGTTATTACTCTATAATACATAAATCCTCCTGAGCTCTCACTCCGCCTCGCTCGGCTCGGTACCCCCTTCTCCAAATTTGGAGAGGGGACGGGGGTGAGGCGTTTTCACACACTCTTTATCGCGTCAACAGCGTTCATTTTAGCGGCCTGCCTGGATGGAATAACCGCAACAACAGACGCTACGACAATTCCTAAGAACATGATACCGATAACGCCGGGAACACTAAGCGTGATCTTGATAACATTATCTATAGGCATATTCATCTGGCCAATTGAAGATGAAAAATCAATTCCGTGAAAGATAAAATAGAGGGAAGCAAGAATTCCCAGCACAATGCCGCTCATGCTCCCAACCGTACCCAGAGCAGTGCCTTCCAGCAGGAAAAGCAGCAACACTTCCATCCGGGAAAATCCCATGGATTTGATGATACCGATTTCTTTCCTTCTTTCCAGAACCACCATCATCATAATGTTGGTGATAATAAAGGCGCCGAGAAAGGCAATAACCAGATAGATCAACGCGTACATGCTCATCAGGTCCTGCAGGGTTTCGGCGTAACCGCCTGCTTTTGTCCAGGGAATAACGGCAAGGTTATGATACTCTTTGTTCCCTTTTAATTTTGCGGTTATCAAGCCAGCCACTCTGTCAGAGTCCTGATAATTTTTCAGCATAATCATAATCTGCTGCGCCGAATCGCCACAGTGCATAATGTCTTTCGCATCTTTCAGCGGCATCTGGAAAACCAGGTCATCCATTTCATTCAAACCGGTCTGAAATATTCCCACCAGTTTTAACGTAGGCACATGAAGGGCATAGTCGCTTCCCTGTACCAGAACAGTCGTTGTATCTCCAATTTTAAGGCGCAGCGTATCAGCCATTTTCTTGCCCATAATGATTTCATGGATTTTTTTACCGCCTGGGCTTTTTGTAGATGCTCCGGCGCTTTTTTCCTGAAAATAGTTCCCTGAAACTATGGATTTATTCAGCATCAGAAGCTTTTTTTCCTGATCCGGATCACCGCCTATCGCGATGGCAGATTTATTGTTACCCTGGTGCTGGAGGAGGAGGCCGAAATAAAACCTTTCGGAAACCAGGTCTATTTCCTTCCCTATTTTTTGGTCATTGGTAATCAAACCAATCAGTTTCTCTGGCTCCAGGATATTTTCATCCACCGGCATAAAACGTTTTTTATCCAGAAATCCATGGGTCGTGATCCGGATGTGGCCGGACTCGTTTTTGGTGGAGTTTTTGATCACGGACCTGGTCATACCGCCGATGAACCCCTGCAAAAAAAATAGCATCCCAATGGAGATCGTCACCGATGAAATCGCGAGAAGTGACCGTCTTTTATTTCTCAGGATGTTCCTGAAAGCCATTTTTATCAAATGCATCTATTTTCCCCCTTGTTATACAAAATGGAGACATTCTGTCGCATGCATCAACGCTGCCTTTCTAGAGGGCACATAAGCGGCCAGTACGGAGATGATCATCCCGAACACAAACATGCCGATAAAAGTTCCTGGGTTCCACTGGCCGTAAAACACAGCGGAGACCGGCATACTGGAAGAACTGATGCCCTTCATATAGCCTGTCATATCCATTCCAACATTTACCATCAATATATTCGTTAAAAATCCGAGAATGATCCCGATTGTGCTGCCAATGAAGCCGATTAACACTCCTTCGTACATAAACATCCGCATAATTTCTCCGGGCTTGATTCCCATGGCTTTCAGCACACCGACCTCCCGTATCCTTTCGTATACACTCATCAATACAGAATTGACAATCCCGATCGCGGCGATGAGAAGGATGAGAAATGTCATAATAGCACCGCTGGTCCCCTTCTGCTTTAACAAAGCCAGAAAACCGCCGGACAGATCATTGAAAGTATAGGAGGCGACTTCGGGAAAACGCTGTTTTATTTTGTCCTTCACGACTTGAAGCTTTTTTAGATAACTTTGAACGCTTTCACCTTTTTCCCAATTTACATGGATATCGGCTTCGGGATAAATCCCTCCCAGGTCCAGAAAGGGTTCCGCGGCCTGGTAAGTGATATAGGCACCGCCTTCATTAACGGCAGGATGGCTGGAATTGATCAGGCCAACCACTTCAAAGTCTACGGCGTTATTGGCCTCAAATTTAGTCATGGACCTCAGCGTAACCGCATCTCCGACATTCAAATTGAGGTCATCCGCGAGTTTCTTTCCTAAAAGGATTTCTGTTGTGCTGTTTGTGGAAAAATACCGGCCTTTCCGGATAAATTGAGCGGTGGTAAACACGGTTTTATCCTTGATCGGGTCTATCACATTGCCTATCACATGGAGCGCCTTCGGACCGGACAGCAGCTCCCCCAGAAAAGAAGTCCTGGAAGTAACCCCGGTAACGTCTTTTGTATTTAAAAGAAAAGATTCAATTTTAGAAAAATTGGTGATTCCATACTTGAGCGGAAAAGCATTTTTATCTTTGTCATAATCCGGAGAATATACTTTCAGAGAAGATTCCGTCAGGTTGATCATGTTTTCGATTGCGCTTCTGTCGATTCCGGTTATCAGAGAATCAAACCAGATATAGACAAATAATCCAACCGATATGATGATCGCGGTTAAAAAAGTCCTTCTTTTATTCCGCATGATATTTCTAAAAGCAATTTTAAAAATGGCGCCCACAACTACCTCCTTTCATCAGATTGGATATTTCCGTCATGGAGTACGATGATTCGTTTTGCGTGCTTCTGAACCAATGGATCATGGGTTGAAAACACGAAAGTAGTCTTCCTTTTCTCATTGATCTCGCGCATAATGTCAATGACTTCCTCAGCGGTATGAGAGTCGAGATTCGCGGTCGGCTCATCCGCCAGAACCAGGAGCGGGTTTTTAACCAGGGCTCTCGCGATAGCAACCCTCTGTTCCTGGCCGCCCGATATTTCACGCGGATACCTGTTTTCCATTCCTTTCAGCCCTACATCTTCAATTATTTTCAAAGCCCTTTCGGACATTTCTGATTTGCTCCATTTTTTTTCTATCACCATTGGCAATTCGACATTCTCCTGAACAGTCAATACCGGGATCAAATTGTAAGACTGAAAAATGAACCCAATATTTTCTTTCCGGTAGTTAGATAAATCTTTTTCATTCATCTTGCCCAGTTCTTTTTCGTCATAAATCACCTTTCCGCTGGACAAAGTATCCAGACAGCCTATAATATTGAGCAATGTCGTCTTTCCGCTTCCCGAAGGCCCGACAATCGATAGAAATTCTCCTTTATTGATAGAAAGATTAACGCCATTCAGCGCTAAAACTTCCATATCCCCCTTTTGGTACTTCTTCTTTACATCCTCCATTTTAATAAGCTCCATTAAAAGCCTCCTATGAGACTTTATTATCTAAAAACCTCTACTTTTTGTCAAGAAGATCGGGAAAAATTTTATCTTTTCGCTCAATTTATCAGGAATAAGTTTCCGATAAGTAATAGAGATGCTTTTACGGGAGGTAAAATTTGATTTATCTCATTTCATTGCGGAACTACCTCTTTACATTCCTCAGAACGTCGGTAGTTTTTATTGCCGGATTATCCATTTATCTTTTTACCCTTCTTTTATCGCTTAAATTCAGGGGGGAAAGCTGGATTCTAATAGAAGCCCTCAAAAATTATGGGCTTTTTTTGCTTTATTCCTTGCCATTTATCATTATTATCGCCAGCTGTTTTTACTTTGCTTTTATTGGGAATGATAAAATGTTTGTTTTTCGTATGGTCCCTATTGTCTCAGCCGCAAACACTATTATTCTCCTCCTGTTTTTCTTGATCAAAATAGATTTCTTCCCCCTGTTTCCGCCTACACAGCTTTATTTCTACCCGGAAGTAAAGGAAGGATACATTAATACGATTGGGGACTATAAAATTTTCGTAGAAGACAATGTCAAGAACAATTACCGGAAGGGCATTTTATTTTATCATAACGCTTACCTGATCAATGCCATGAACGTAGGAAAAAACACTGTCTCTGTAAATGCTTACCAGCGCATCGGAAACGGGCAATTTTATGGCGACAGTTCCGGTTTCAGCATTCCCCGCAAAGAGCCGGTTATGCAGCTCAAAGAAACCGGAATAACCCGCTTAGTATGCCAGAACTATATTAGCAATATAAAGTACCTCAGGAAAATCTTTCAAACCACCTTTGTTAATGGAGGAATGCCGCATTCCATTGTCGCCATACTGCTGATGAGCATTGGATTTTTTGGACTTACCGCGGGAATCGCCGGCTTTTTAAGCGAAAGACAGCTTGTGATACTTTCTTTTTCCGCGCTTTTCACGCTGGCCATATTTCTATTTTTTATTTTCCCGCATTTTTTAAGCTTGGTCAATTTAATCAAATTTGGCATTAAAAACGGCTTTTTTAAAGTGACTTTCCCTGGCCTGTTTGTAGGAGTTTTCGGCGCTTTGATCGGCTATGGCCTGATAGAATTAAGAGACCTGATGTTGAAAAGAGGCGGAAACCGTCAGTAAACTGTTGAGGGTATTATGAAGAAGTTCAATACATTTGTATTATGGGCCATTCTTTTTTCTCTGATTGTCATTGTTTTTTCAGGGCTTTATCATGTAAGGATAGAAAAATTGAGTCAAATCTGGTTGCCCTATACTATTGGAATAGATTTGCTTTTCTATCTGCCTCTGATAGCCGCTCTGAGTGTTTTGTGGCCAATCGTTTTCAGAAGCAAGGCTGAAATGCAGAATCCCCCATCCCCTGCGACTGCCAGTTTCTTTATGCTTCTTTATATTTTTGTGATGATAGGCGCCGCTATTCTGTTGCAGGAAGTTGCCCTGCCGAAGTTTTATGAAAACGCGGTCTTCCAGAAACAATTGAAAGACCAGGGACTATCTTTGAAAAGGCCCTATCAGGATAAGACAGCCGAAAAATTCAGCATGGCGGAATTTGACCAGGTTTACAGAATGCCGGCAAAAGAAAACATTGCCTTTTCTATGGGAAATTCTTATGTGCACTTTGAGAAAATGTACAATGGCGGCGGAAGCTACTACATAAAAGGCGCCAAAATTATCGCCTATAACAATAAAAAACAATTGGATTATATTATTACCGCGGCGTACGCAAAACTTTTAGAAGGGGAACTCTACGCGGTCAGTCCAACCTACTTTGAGTTCCGGCAAGGCCAGCTCTCTCAAAGCAAAAGAATTGGCGGCGTAAAAAAAATACCGATTATTTATGATTCTGACGGGATTTACAATTTAAGTTCCGAAGGGACTTCAAAAATGGCCAGTTTAGTAGATATTTTCCTATACAATACTTATGTGTACTCCTCAAAAATCAATTTTTTTCACCTGGGCAATATTGTCTTCAACAAAATGGCTTACTACATCGTTCTAGCAATACTTTTGCTCATTGCCTCCAGCTTTGGGGCAGGTTATAAAAACAAGCGGCCTTTAAACAAGGAATACCTGCAGGCGGCCTGTTTCTTTGTTCTATCGCTATTTGTAATGGCCTTCTTGTATGATTCACTCATCGAAGCTGTGAATATGATCTACGGCCTGGTCATATAGGAAATGCAGCCTTTGTCAAATGAAACAATCGTTGAAATTTTAACCATTCTCAAGAAAGAGTACCCAAAATGGCAGGCCCCCATTGTCACTTATATCAAAAATTCGCAGGGCACACCCTACAAAATCATGATTTCTACCCTTCTCAGCCTGCGCACGCAGGATAAAACCACAGCTGAGGCGACAAAAAGGCTTTTTGAGAAAGCGCAAACGCCTGAAGAAATGCTTCTTCTCAAGGAAAAAGAAATAGAAAAACTGATCTATCCTGTTGGTTTTTATAAGACAAAGGCCAGGAGAATCTTAGAGGTTTCCAGAGTTCTCATAAATCAGTACAAAAGCATTGTGCCCAGTGACCTGGATGAATTGTTAAAATTCCCGGGGGTAGGCAGGAAAACCGCAAATCTGGTTGTCACATTGGGTTTTGGAAAACCCGGCATCTGTGTGGACACTCATGTCCACCGGATTTCCAACCGCTTCGGCTATGTCAGAACAAAGACTCCGGAAGAGACGGAATTTGCTCTGAGGAAAAAGCTGCCGCCTGAGTGGTGGATAGAATACAACGACATTCTGGTCGCTTTCGGCCAGACCATCTGCAAGCCCATTTCCCCTTTCTGCTCCACCTGCCCTATCGGCCATTTTTGCCCAAAGACCGGAGTGGCAAAGAGCAGGTAAAATCAGTAAACTCGACGACCGGTTCCCGAGTTTACCGCTCCTCGCTAAACAGCACTATCGAGGGAACCCCTAG
>JAGVOW010000018.1 GCA_020052515.1 Brevinematales bacterium
ATTTTATGTCTCATAAAACACCCACCCCCAACCCCTCCAAAGGAGGGGAGATGATTTTCCTAAAATCTCCCCTTTTTCATAAAACTTTTGACATTACCAAGTTATCCTGAGTTGAATCCTTCTCACACAAAAAGATAGCCAGTCAGAAGAATTTGATTTTTGACCAAAATCCCATTCTTTCCAGGGTAAATATACAGATTCCGGAGTAAACCCTATATCAGCTTTTTCTTTTTGAACGATTATAGCTAACATCTCTTTAAATCTTTTATCGTTAGTGATAGAAGGAATCTGGCTTAATACATCCACTACATGCAAGATGTCATACCAGATAAAAGGGAGTTTTAATTTTCTAAAGTCATTTCCCATATAGAATATATAAGGATGCTGTTCCCTGCTGGTTTCCCACAATTTTAACAAGCAGTTCGCTCCTTGGTTTATTTGCTTTTCGTATTGTTTCGGATTGTGTTGAATTAATAATTTTGTCATTATTAATGTAGCGTATGGGCAGGGATCTCCTTTTTTCCCGGGCCCGCGCCAG
Source organism: Brevinematales bacterium (assembly GCA_020052515.1). Lineage (GTDB taxonomy): Bacteria > Spirochaetota > Brevinematia > Brevinematales > JAOACQ01 > JAGVOW01. Next base: position 539 of record JAGVOW010000018.1, read on the forward strand.
GATCCAAGGTCTTTTGAAACAGTGCATCCCCAGCCAGAATCATTTGTCTTTTCTGACAAATAATTTATTGCTTCTTTAGTTTTTTCATCTAGATAGCCCATTTTTACCAAGGCATATAGGGTAGTCGGGGCATCACATAAGGCCCAACCCCACAATTGCTCCCCGGTTCCTCCGTATGCCTTTGAAATCGTCATGGGAAGCTGTGGTATTCCAGACTCATCTCTGTGCAAAACCACACGATCAATTATTTCTTTTATGTCAGGATTTTCTATTGTAAAACCAATGTCTGCTAAAAAAGCTAATTTATGAAAAAATTGTTGGGCACTTTTATGACTGCTGAGTGAAGGCCCCGGCCAGTTTTTTAATTCCGACAGTATTGCAGCAATTTTTGTATCACTTAACATTTGCCTTTTAAAGGATCCAATTTCCGGGCTATTCATTATTTTTGCCGCATTATAAGCAACGTAAGGATGAATTGATTTCAGGAAAGGTTCAAATTTTGAATTCATCTTCCCCCCCTATGCGAAATTAGTTCTCGAAATAAAAAAAGGGAAGAGCGGGGTTTCATAGCTTTCTCCAATTTGTTTTAACAAATTGAAGGAAGTCCCTCTCTCACCATTTTGTCGGGCAAACCCAAGAAACTTACAAAATGGTGAGGGATGCCGAATTTCACGACCCGGTACGAAAACCTGCTCTTCCCTCTAACTAAAATAGTTTAATTCCTTGTTTGAGAAATGTCAATTGTTTTTGACGAAATAAACGATTGCCGATATAATTACTAAAAGAAAAAGGGAAAGTTTTATGAATTATAAAAAGACGATTTTTTTGATACTGAGCCTTGCTTTGTTTTCTTGCGGAAGTCAGAAGGCAACGCAGATAAACCCTTCCGGGCTAAAACCCGGCATTTATAAAAACGGCCAGATGGTTACATTTGTTTATCCGGCTACAGAGACTAACGTGCAGAACGTGGCGATCACAGGGGATTTTAATAGCTGGAATATCTATGGAATTCCAATGACCTATATGAACGGGGTTTGGGTGGTGCTGATACAACTGGAGTACGGCATTTATCAGTATAAGTATATTTTGAACGGTGATAAAATGATAGCCGATCCTTACGCTGAAGGCTATTCCCCGGACGGCAAGGGCGGCAAGAATTCTTTCGTGGAAGTGAAGAAGTAAAAGAGTAAAGTCAATGTTGCTCTAGCCTAAACTGAACGATTTATTAAGGTGGAATTTAGCTCTCCTCCCAGTTTAGGCTAAATAAAAAACAAACCCCAATCAAACCCATAAATGGCTTTTTCAAGTTTATTCTTATTTTATTCTATAAACTTCATCAGGCCCTTTGATAGCTACAATTCCCTGATATTGAGCGAAATAGAGCGTATAAACCGAGTCGCCCAGAGTGAGATCGGCAATCCTGACATTATTATAGCTCTTACCGCTTTCTTTGATTTTTAAGTAGGAAAGAAATTTAGAATATTTCAGAGAAATGTTTTCACCGATAAAAATAGGTTTATCAAAATTCACATTCTTAGGAAAAACCAGTGCTTCTGGATAAAGGCTTCTTTGATAAAGTTCATCTCTTATGCTCGATAAATAAACATCGCCGTTAGAAAGAATAGTAAAATGGAGCAGATAATCCAGTTTTTGATTTTCCATATTAAGACTGAGCTTCCAGTCAACAAAAAAAACCTGGTAACCTTCATCACCCTCATTACCAGCGGTTTTTGGGAAAATAATATTAGCGGCAACTTCAACAGTATTACTCTTATCTGAAATAAGAGAAAAAGAAAAATTGGGGTTAAAGGGGAAGTAAAAAACATCCGGAAAGAGCATCGCGAAAAAAGAACTCCTGAAAACCGCGACAAACAAGCTTACCCAGAGAAACCCTTTTAGAAGAGGCCTAAAACTCATCATCCGCAAACTCTTCTATCTGATTCTGAAAATGCTCAATCGTGGAAGCCGCCAGCCGGGAGGTAAATTCTTTCTTGTCGGCAAACACAGAGCTGTATTTTTCGTAAACTTCCATAGTTTTATCGCTCTGCCCAGCGTCTTCATAAATCTTCGCTAGAATCAACACCACCCTTGAATCATTCGAAAACTTGGAAAGGTAATCAACGCACATATCTGTCGCTTTAGGCCAATCGCTTTTATTAATATAAACTCTCACCATTCCGATCATAGCGTATTTATTGGTACTATTGGCCAGGACTTCTTTATAAATAGTTTCCGACTCATCCAGCTTTCCAATTTTCAAGTAACAATCACCCAACCGCGTTAGAATACGGTCATTACCCGGCTCTTTGGACAAAATCTTTTTCCAGTATTTTATAGCGTCTCTGAATCTCTTTTTTCCTCTGAGAGAATCGGCAATCCCATACAGGGCGTAAAAATTATTCCTATCTATTTCCAGCGCCTTCTGATAATAATCAATCGCTTTGTCAAACTGCTTCCATGTGCGATAAATATTTCCAACCATAGTCAAAATATTAATGAACTTTGGATTAATATCCAGCAACTGTCTCCAATACTCCAGAGCCCTGTTAAACTTTTTATTTTTGTAATACAAATCCCCCAATCCCATCAAAGCAAATTTATTCTTCGGATTGAGATCCAGGGAAATCAGGTAATACTTTTCAGAATTAGCAAAATCGCCCTTCTTTCTATAGGCATCCGCAACTCTTGTAGTAACTAAATAATCAGTGGGGTCTATTTTTTGAATGGCAAACCAATACTCCAACGCCTTGTCCCAATCCTTCAAACCCCTGTAACTATCGGCCATACCCATCATCGCTTTTTTGTTGTTCTCTGAGAGTTTGATGATATCTTCGTAATACGGAATCGCTTCTTCAAAATAAAGCTGTTCCCGCAACGAATCACCCTTTCCCTGGAGAATTTCCGCTTCTAAATCTTTATCCGTGTTTCCAGAATTTCTAAATTCCTGCAAAGCGGCCGAATAGATTTTTTCACTTTCTTCATAATCCTGACTTCTAAACAGGCCTTTTGCTTTTTCTAATTCCTCTTTAAAATTCATCATACCCCTTCTCCTCAAAAATATTATAACTTAAAAAAATAAATTAATCAATCCATTTAATCAAACCTGTTTCATGCTTGTGAGCGAGGTTCTCATTGTGAGGAATAATCCGAACGGTGTATTCGTAATTGCCGCCATTTTGAGGTTTTAGCAAACCTTCATATCTAAACCGGCCGCTGCCCAAATCTTCTTTCCTCTTCATTGGGCTGGTCATATTATCAGCAATTACATTCCCTTTCTCATCCACTTTTCTGTAATAAAGCTCAACCCTTACATCATCAGGGCTGATCCCTCCGATCCGGATGACAGCGCTCACTGAATAACCTTCTTCCAATGTAGTCTCTACATACTCATCCGATTCCGTCACAGAATCCGGTTCAATATAAACCTGATTCCACAAAGCCTTGATATAATTCTTCCAACTGGAAACCTTTTTCCCAATTTTATAATTATCCTCCATAAAAGCCAGGCTTTGCTTCATAGCAGACATATAGATCTTCTGAGTATAATCCTTGACCATCCGGTCGGTGCTAAAATTTGGCACTACAGTCGCGATAGATTCTTTCATTCTCTTCACCCATCCAACCGGAACCCCTTTTTCGTTTCTATTGTAATACAGAGGAATAATTTCATTTTCAAGCTGGGAATAAATATCAAGCGCGTCTTCATTGTCCTGGACTTCCGTATTAGGATAATCTTTATCCTTTCCAATAGACCAGCCGCAAAGTGGATTTATCTGGAAGGCCTCTCTCCACCAGCCATCCAGAACACTGAAATTAATGACTCCATTCACAGGGCCTTTCTGGCCGCTGGTTCCGCTGGCTTCATAGGGTCTGCGCGGAGTATTGAGCCAGATATCTACTCCCTGAATCAAGTGCCTCGCGACATTCATTTCATAATCTTCAATAAAAAATATCTTTCCCTTAAAGCCTTCTTGTTTTGCTATATCAAAAACATTTTTAATAAATTCCTGGCCTGGCTTGTCTTTCGGATGGGCTTTCCCCGCAAAAACAATCTGCATCGGCATTTCAGGATGATTCAGAATATTTTTAATCCGCTCCACATTGCGAAATATCAGTACAGCTCTTTTGTAAGTAGCAAATCTTCTCGCAAAACCAATAGTCAGATGGTCCGGATTGAGGAGGTGATGCGCGCTTTCGGAAACATCAAAACCTGACACTCCATGCCTTGTCCATTCTTCCACAGCTTTCCTTCTAATGAAGTCGACCGTCTTTTTCTTTAATGTCTGATGAACCTCCCAGAGCTCCTCATCCGGAATATTATGAACTCCCTCCCAAAACTTCCGGTCACTCAAGCGGTTTCTCCAATGAGCACCCAGATGCTTCTCATAAAGCTCCTCTATCTCAAGCGCAACCCATGTACAGGTATTCACTCCATTGGTAACATGGGTAATCAGGTTTTCCTCAAAAGGCACCCCTTCCCACACTTTTTCCCAGAGCTTCCGGGAAACATGCCCATGGAGTTCACTCACACCATTAGCCCTTCCGGAAAGCTTCAAAGCCAATACAGTCAGGCTGAAAATCTGATATCCATTTGGCTCAATTTCCTTACCCAGGTCCATAAATTGAGATTCTGAAATCTTCACTTTCTCCCAATAACTTTTAAAATACTTCGCCTGAAGATTGAGAGGAAAAGCGTCATTTCCCGCGGGCACAGGAGTATGGGTAGTAAAAACCGTACTGGCTTTCACGACTTCCAATGCCTCATAAAAACCCATGTTTTGCTTTTCTACCAATTCTTTGATCCTTTCCAGGCCTAGAAAAACAGAGTGCCCTTCATTCATATGAAACACTACAGGCGATAGCCCCAATGCCCGTAAAACCTTGACGCCACCCATTCCCAGAATAATTTCCTGAGTGATCCGCATCTCCTGGTCGCCGCCGTAAAGCTGAGAAGTAAACCAGCGGTCATCGGCTTTATTTTTTTCCACATTGGTATCCAATAAATAAATCCTTACCCTGCCTACCTGAATGTACCAGATGAACGCGTAGACCTTCCGTCCAGGCAAATCGACATCAATAGAAATTTGCTCACCCTTAGAATCAAGCGCCTTCATTAAAGGAAGCTGAGAAAAATCCAGATTGTGATAAGCCGCTTCCTGCCAGCCTTCCTCATTGATCTGCTGAGTAAAATACCCCTGCTTGTAAAGCAAGCCGACCGCCACAAACGGAAGGCCATTGTCACTGGCGCTCTTAACATGGTCGCCAGCCAATACCCCCAATCCTCCCGAATAAATAGGCAGAGACTCATGGATACCGTATTCCGCTGAAAAATAGGCTATCATTTGATTGGAATAATCCGGAAAGCTTTTTTGAAACCAGGTATCTTCCCCTTTCATATAAGCGTCAAAATGAGAAAAAACCTTATTGTACAACTCCAGATAACGCTTTTCTTTAGAGACCTTTTCCAATTTCTCCTGAGTCACTTCTAAAAGAAATTTCACAGGGTTGTGATTAGACTTGCTCCATAAATCAGAATCAATCTGCTGATACAAAAGCTGGGCTTCGAGATTCCATGCCCACCAGACATTGTAGGCCAGCTCATGTACCCTGGCAATACTCTCAGGAATCTTCGGTTTTACTTTAACACTGCCAACAAATCTCATATAACGCCCCTTAATTATATTTTAACAAATAACATTCTTTTAATCAATAAAAACTTTTTAATAATTCCCCGTTTTGAATCGTTTAGTATCTAACTCCCCCTTTAAAAAGGGGAGTTCATGAAATTTTTAATGTGTCCTCAAAACTCCGGATTGAAATATTAAATTTAAGAGCCAGTCTCAGCAATGCCTGAATTGATTCTTTATTCGCCGCTGAATGAGACGGCTGTTCTTTAAAGAAAGATAAACGTTCATAAAGTATATTCTGGATCTCGTATTTCTCAAAATCGATGCCGGCTACATTGGTGAAGTCAATGAGTTTCTCCAGATTTTTTAACTCCTGAGTATCCAGTTCCATTACAGCTTGATGCATCCTGTCCAAGACATAATTCCGGATCAGTGGAAGAATGTCGGCATAATCAATATGCAAGTCTGCCTTTTTTACAGTTTGAATGGTTTTTATCAATTTTGTAAAATCATAAGATTCTATAGAAACTTCAGGAATTCTTTCCAATTCATTGATAATATAGTTGTTGAGCAGTTCTTGAATTGCCACTACATCCTTTTCAGGCAAAACCACTCCTAAATCCTTGTAAATACTGATAGCGTCTAAATATTCATCCACATCGACAAGCTTACTGCCAGCTTTTTTATGAAGATTTCCCATAGCTTTTTCAAATATGTTCCTCAATACAAATTCGCGGGAATCCGCAGACAGGTCATAGAGTGAATAACTTTTATTAAACCAATCATTGAAATCCTGCAGGATCATTTTTGGATTATCCTTTTCAACCATCTTGTCCAGATAATGAATCAAACTTTCATCCACTACCTTTTTAACAAAGGAATGAAAACGGATACCGCTTCGAATAACGTAACAAATATAGTCGCCCTCTTGCATTAACAAATTATTACTCATCCGAATTTTAAACTTATGAATCCAATATTCTTCCTTTTGCTGAGCGTTGTACTCCAGAATTGAAATCCAGTAATAAAAATACTTTTCCGTTTTATGAATGGAAATATTTTCGGTACTTAACAATCTGGAAAGCAAATATTCGCTTGCCGTATTTCCTTCAGTAAAAATGGCCTTTTCTACCTTGTTTTCAAAAATCCATTTTCCGTTCTGAAATTCCGGAATATTACTCTTCGCATGACTCAGTGCTTCTAGAAATTTCTTCTTCGTGTCCTGTGGAAGAACATCTCCTACCAAGTGAAATATCCATGCGGCGTATTTTAAATCCTGAACTGTTTCGATACCCGAAATCTCGGAGAAAAACCAGCCGCAGCTCGTATACATCAAAAGCTCATTAGAAAGAGCTTCCATCATTCTAACCACAAAAGATTTTTCGCTGGCAGTGGAGTTTTTTTTCATATATTTCTCAAAAAATCGATCCAACGCCATAGTGCGCTCTTCCAGAGAAGCGGCGTTCACCACATCATAATAATTATTTCTGGCTTCCCAGATATCTGAGATTAACCCGGAGACTTCCTTTTCCGCTGCTTCAGAAAGCCTATCCCGCAAAAAATCAAAAGCATTTCTCAAACCTTCCCGCCATTTTTGATTCCAACCCTCAGGGGCCCCGGTTGAATCGCCGCAGTCTTTTCTCCAGCGGTCTACGCCATGGGAACAGCTCCAGGCTGTTCCATAACCCTCATTTCCATCCTTCAGCCTGACAAAATCCTTTACCGGGAAAATCTCAAGGAAATGGGCATAATTCGTAAAAATAAATTCATTGCGGAATTGATTTTCATAAAGAAGGCGGGACAAACACATATCGCCAAATGGTTCATGGTGGCCATAAGTTTCTCCATCCGTAGCGACATGGATCAAATGAATATCTTTCTGAGTGTGATTATGCGCCAGGAGCTCCCCCCGAAAAGAATCCACATTCCGAAGCAAGTGCTGAAAGCTCAGCTTACTGGCGATGTCACCGTAATAAAAAAAGACTGACAGAGTACCGTTTGATTCCTCGAGAATATAAGGCTTTGAAGGATCAATACTCCCGCCAGAAACGTCTTTCCATTCTGAACCGGATTTTACTTCCTTCGCCTGTGTCGGTGAAAGAATGATAAACTTAATCCCATAGGAAATGAGAAACTTCGCTACGCGGCTATTGATGGCGGTCTCCGAAAGCCACATCCCTTCCGCTTCTCTCCCAAAATCCTTCCGGAAAGATTTAAGCCCCCATTCAATCTCAGTAATGATATCTTTATCACTGGCTAAAGGCATAATAATATGATTGTAGACCTGTGCTATTGCGTTGCCATGCCCGCCATTGCGCTGACGGCTTTTCAAATCGGCTTCCTGTATTCTTCGATAAGTATAAACATCTTTCTGCTTCAGCCAGTTTATCAAGGTAGGCCCAATATTAAAACTAATATACTCATAATTGTTTATAATGTCTTCAATTCTGCCGGCGCTGTCCAGAACGCGCGACGCCGCATTGGCAGCGTAGCATTCTTTATTGACCCTCTCATTCCAGTCATGAGCGGGAAAGGCGGAAGGCTGGCGGTCAATCTGCCATGTCCATGGGTCTTCCCGCGGCGGCTGATAAAAATGCCCATGGATGATGGTATAGAGCTGATTCACTGCCATTGACTACTCCTAGTCTTTTATATTAGCATAAAACTATAAAAAGTAAATAGTTTTATGGTTTAAAACTTCCTCTCAAATTGCTATAAAAAATTTTTTGTGGTAAAATCTTTTTACTTTATTTTTCAAGGCGGCTTTCTATGAAAGGATTAATCATTGTTCCGACTTATAACGAATCAAATAATGTAAAAGAGCTGATCCCGGAAATATTAAAGCAGGATAAAAACATAGATGTGCTCATCGTCGATGACAATTCGCCGGATGGTACCGCGAAAATCGTTGAAGCGATGATAAAGGAAGAAAAAAGAATCCACCTGCTGAAAAGGAAAAAGAAGGCGGGCCTCGGAAAAGCTTATGTCGCCGGATTCAAATGGGCCCTTCAAAGTAAAAAGCATTATGAATACGTATGTGAAATGGACGCGGATTTTTCCCATGACCCAAACGAAGTGCATCTATTGATAGAGGCTCTTGAAGAAGGTTATGACGCTTCCTGCGGATCTCGGTACATAAGGGGCGTTAGAGTATTAAACTGGGATTTAAAGAGGCTTTTTATCAGCCTCATCGGCAATTTTTACGCGCGCTTCGCTACCGGGATAAAGCTCACTGATCTGACAGGCGGCTACAATTGCTACAAACGCTCCGTAATAGAAACGCTCAATTTAGACAATATCAGTTCCAGCGGGTATTCCTTTCAGATTGAAATGAAAGCGAAGGCTATTTACAAAGGTTTTAAAATAAAAGAAGTTCCTATTATTTTCAGGGACCGCTTTGAGGGAACCACCAAGATGAGCGGCGGCATTATAAACGAGGCCTTGTTTAAATGCTGGAAAATCCGTTTAGACAAGTGGCTGGGAAGGATATAAAAAAAACTGCCTACTCCCAATAGACATCATCTATACCAAAACTGCCCGACCATTCTCCCGATTGATCTGGATGGAATAAATGGATCTCGACTTTTCTGATTAATTCCACTTTTCCCTTTTTCACAATGTCTTTGATATCAAAAGTATAAGATTGCCATCCGCTTTTATCTAACACAAGAGGCTGGCTCATATCGAAAACCCAATTATAAGTTGATAAAATCCCCACAAAAAAGGTATATTTGAGTTTAGCCAGATCATCGGGAACAAATATTTTCAATCCAATCTTTTTGTCATTCATATTCTCAAAATGATCGAAGGTGACATTCATAACCGCGTCTTTCAGATTTCCTATAAAACAGCAATCCGCCTTGGTATAATAACCATTTCCTTCTTTTGTCAGGGATAAATTTGTAAGCGCGCTGTTGTTCAAAGAATTCAAGAACGACCAATCCAGTAATTCTGCATTTTGAGAAAATTTATAAAACATCGATTGATAGTTAATGTCTTTAAAACCGATCCTCCGATAGGCATCCTTTGAGAGAAAAAGTTTCAAACCATCCACTAATGATAAACGGGTCACTTCATAATGATCAGTTTCCGGATAAAAGTAATTATAAAAAGTCAATCCGCGGTTTGTCACAGGATTGATGCTGTTGACAAGCCCCCAGATTTTGTTAACATTCCGTGCATATTCTTTTTGACCCGCGGTAACATAAAGCCGGGTGTTCAATCTTAAATCAGAATTAGTTAAATGCGCTATCTGTTCCATGGCCTGCTGAAAACTATTCTCATTAAATGATGGAGTAGCTGCAAGATAGGCATAGTAGAGGTTTGTATTATTCATTACATCTGAAAGCAGTGATTTGAGAACAAAATAACCGCCGGAAGAAGCGCCAAAAAGTATTCTTTTCGATGGATCGCATGAGTAAAGGGATTCAATCCTGGGAACCACCTCTTCATCTATCAATCTTTTGAATGTCTCTGGATGATCTATCAGGTCTCTCACCCTGATTTTATCATAATCATAGCCTCCCGGATAACCAATTCCCACGACAACAACAGGTGGAATGATTTTCTTCCAGGCCAGATATTGTATATATTTATAATCTGTTTCGCGGTAATGTCCATCCGTAACATAGATAACAGGGTATTTATAGCCAGGTTTAATTTTTCCGGAAGTAATAATCTCAATCCTGAATTTATCCGGGATGATTTTCGATAATAGAATAAATTCCTCTTTTTGCATCGGTGTTAAAAAAATATCTTTTCCAATGCTCACAGGATTTTCTGCTGGCTTTAAGTTACCCTTAACCAGATCAAAATCTATTCTATCGATCATATCGTTTTGAGAAAAACCAAATACTGTAAAGAAAAAAAGAATGAACGATGCTGGAAAATAAAAAAATGGGCTTTTCTTATTCATTAATAACCCCTCGCTTTATTTTACAACATTTATTTTCTTCCATAATAAACTCTTATGGGCTTCCTTTATTAAATTATCCGAAAACTCTTTTAAACTCGGGCTTTGATTCTCTCGATATAATTTATCTCGAATATCACGAGCCATTTTAACACAATCGAAACTTTTATTCTTCATCGTTTAATACCTCAATTTCATCCGTAATACTGACAATCTCTAGTTTACTTTCATAACTCTCGAAATCATTTTTCACAAAGTCCGGAGCGTTTTCCAATTCTCTAATCGTTATTTCAGATACTACACAATTATTTTACCTCACCTTCTCAAAAAACTCTTTCGCTTTTCTCAATACCCTTTCCGAATCCGCTTCAGAATTCCTGCCGCTATAGGCATTGCTGCCGCAATCCTGATAAATTTCTTGAAAAAGAGAAAGCAAGCTTTCATTTAAACCCTTTTCTCTCAAATAAGTGAGCAGTTCCTTACTGCCTATGCCTCTGGAAATATTCCATTTATCTGTAAGGTAATAAAAAACTCCCTTTTGAAGCGCGAGATAAAAATCCTGATACCGTTTCTGTTCCAGAGCGTTTTTTGCTTCAGCCAGATAGGTTGAAAGTTTTTTATCAGCTAAAAATTTACGGAAATACACCGAGTCCGAAACCATTCTTTTCCTATGCTTCCCATATAAATACGTGGCCAGAGGCAGAAGCAAAAGCACAAAAATCAGAACCATAAAAAGCGGTTCCTTCATCAAAAAGCGGTAGGGACGGGGCTGGCCAAAAGCCCTGAACTCCCAGATTTTATTCGCGGCAGCTGGCTGGCTGTCAAAAACAGAGAAAGAAAAACCCGGTAGACTCAGACGTCTTTGCCTCAGAAAATGGTCATAATAATCAATAAAAATTTCCGGTATCTGAAAACTCCCTGCCTTTTGCGCAATGAGCGAATAGTGTATTTCCTGTTTAAAATTCGCCCTTCCATTTAACAGCCTATCAAACTTTACTTCTGAAACAGGCGAAGAAATATAAAGATCTTCCTCTTTCAAATCGCTGTAAGGATTGGACAATGTTTTTAAATTTCCATCTCCCCTCATTTCTATTAAGACATCCATTGTCTTACCTGCTTCTATTTGATTCGTGGAAATTTTAATCTTCACAAAAAGCTCTCCCACATAAGGCAATCCCTTTTTATTCTGGATTGGAACTGATTCCAGAATTTCCGAATTAGCGCTGATCTGGAGCTGCCCATAAGGAGAAAGAAGCACAAACACAGGCGGAGCAATAGCTATTTTCGCCGGACTGATGGGATAAAGCGCGTAACGCCGGATGAGTTTCCGAAAATAGCCGCCCTCTTTTCGAAGAAAGCTATCTATTTGATCCGATAGATCATAAACGGCGACTTTGTCGGAACGAATAGGATTGACTTCCTTCAATTCGTAATCAAAAACCTCTTTTTCAGAGGAATAAAAATACAGTTCCATAAGTGATTGCTGATTCTGAAAAACAGAAGAAGGCTTCAAAACCGCTTTTAAAAAAATTTGAGGCGTTTTAGGCCTGCTGTTCTTAAAAAATTCCTCAATTTGAGAAAAAGGATCCGCCGGAGAAGAAGCTCTTTTCCTGGATTCCCGAAGGACCTTTATCCGAAAGCTCTGGGTTTGATAGGCCTTCTGGCCTATTTTTACCTGAAATGCCCCTATCTCAAACACACCGTTCTTTTTCGGCCTTAAAACAAACTGATATAAAAAAGAATTTTTGGAAGAGGCTTTTCCATTAATGATAGACGTTTGAAAACTCTGGGAACTTCCGCCATAGATTAGATCAAAATTTTCTGTCTGCGGAGCCAAAACCTGGCTGGCCTTTTCACTCGTTTCAATAGATATCGAAGCTTCCTCATTCAAAGCGATTTGATCAGAAGAGAGTTGAATTTGAATAGAAGGCTCGCTACAAAAGCTTTGAGAAGGCACAAGGAAAAGAAAGAATACCCCGAAAAGAATTGGCAGCATAATCTTAAAATCCATTAATAATCATTTAAAACTAATACTTCTTTAAAACCTTCTAGAACTATAGGTAGTTTCACCTGAGAAGTAAGACGGGATAACACCATATCTGAAACAGGAAATTGACTCTGATGATTTCTCTGCATACATTTCTGCAGTGGAATATTCAGGAATATTACACCGACTGTCTTTCCCATCGTCTTAGCCAGATCAATGTAGTGTTTTCGGGAAACCATGTCTAAATTGGTGCTTTCAATCAGCAGCTTTCTATTGCTCTGCAAATAATGCTCATAGATCCTTCTTTCCACCTGCTTGACCAAGGCCTCATCTTCCTCAAAAAACATTTCCGATTTCCATGGCTGCCCAAAATGCGTCATTTCATAGAAAAAACGGCGAATTTCCCTTCTGCTGATACGGAAACGTTCCTGACTACTTCCAAAATAAGCCTTTGCAAAGTGTGATTTCCCAGCCCCATGCAAACCGCACAAAAGGATAACGTCCAGATTATGAAACTTTGTTAAATCCATAGACCTTTCCTCCGCAAAATTAATAAAAACACGCGCCTAGGAGGACTCGAACCTCTGACTTTCGGCTCCGGAGGCCGACGCTCTATCCAGCTGAGCTATAGGCGCAGAAAAAAAATTAAAACGGATTCTGCTCTTTTTTAAACAGAAAAGGCACGACATAAAAGAAAAGCGTGCCGATTAAAATATTATAGGCTATTTCGCCCGCCATTTTTAAGAGCATAAACCAGCCGACGATTTCCGGCTTCTGAAAAATCCACCCGAAGAGAAGATAAAGCATGTATTTTAAGATGGTAGCCAGCAGTACGTAAATAAAAAAAGCCAGAATATCCGACATAAAAATATACTTTTTATAAACGCTTGTGAGCCAGCCAATTAAAACCAGGACAAAAGCATTTAATCCAAACAAACTGCCGCTCAGTGTATCTTCCAATAGTCCCACACCAAAGGAAAAAAAAATCCCCTTGTATTCACCATAATGAAGGCTATAAAGAATAACCAACACCATCAGAAAGTCCGGATTAATCTCTAATAAAGCCAGAGAATTAGAGCTTTGCAAAGCGGCTAATATACAAGTTATCAATCCCAGCGTAATATAACGAAAAACATTTCTATTCATTTCTATTGCTCGCTCGCTTTTTCCATCAGGTCATTCAACTGCAACCCCGGTTTCCAATCTATTATAAAAACATCCTTTAATTTCCCATATTTATATTCCGGCTTGACAAAGAGCTTTTTATAAAACTCTTCCATGGTGTTTCTGCCTATTCCAATTACTTTGCCTATCAATATTCCTGGAGGAAAAACATCACTTTCTCCCGATGTCACTACTTCTTCTCCCACATAGCTGTTTGCTTCAAAAGGAATAAACTCGACCACACAATTCTGCTGCCAGGAACCTATTCCTTTCATAACTCCAACATAGCCGCTATTTTTCAGCATAACGCCAATAGAAGAATCAGCCGCTGTTATCAGCTTTACCTTGGAACCTCCGAGGGTAATCTCAATCACTTTACCCACCAAAAAAATCTGCCCCGATAGGTCATAAGAAACCACCGGCATGTTGTTTTTGATTCCGTCCAGAGAGCCTTTATTCACAATTAAATAGTCGCCTGTAAGATTTGGTTCCCTGAAAACAACCTTTGCGTAACAAGTAGTATAATTCAGGCGGCTTTTAATATCAAGCGTATTTCTCAAATCATCATTTTCCTTTTTTATTTGAGAAAGTAAAAGCACTTCCTCCTGGTATCTTTGGAGACGCTCTTTATTGAAAGCCAATTCATTTTCCAATTTTTGGATAGTGTTAAAACTTGTAACCGAATGGGCAAAAAAATTGCCCGCTGCGGAAACAGACCACTCTATAGGGTAAGTTAGAAAAAGAAAAACCGAACGTATATTAAAAACGGTTAATTTCACATTCAAAAACATCAAAAGAAGCGACAGGAATAACGAAATAAGTAGAACAACAAAAGATTTATTTCTATAAAGAAAAAAATTCTGCATGAAAAATCATGCCCCCCGATTATGAATAAATCTGGTTCTCATATTTCTTAATATGTTCCAGATATTTCCCTGCCCCTAAAACATCGCATGTCAGAGGATTTTCGGCTAGAAAAACAGGCACTCCCGTATTTTTGGAAATAAATTTAGACAAGCCTCGTAAAAGCGAACCGCCGCCGGCCATCACTATCCCCCTCTCTATAATATCAGAAGAGAGCTCAGGAGGGGTCTGATCCAGAGTCTGCCTGACCGCATCCAGGACTTTGTTGACAGTTTCCTGTAAAGCCTCGCGAACTTCCACACTGTCAATCTTCAAGATTCTGGGAAGGCCGCTGATTGCGTCCCTGCCTTTAATTTCCATAGTTTCTACCGTCTTTAAAGGATAAGCGCTTCCAACTTTTATCTTCAACTCTTCGGCCGTTTTTTCACCTACTATTAAGTTATGGTACTTCTTCAAGTGCCCCATAATGGCTTCATCAAATTTATCCCCACCCACCCGGATAGAATTGCTGATCACTATTCCGCCCAACGACAAAACAGCAACCTCCGTCGTTCCGCCGCCGATATCGATCACCATATGCCCCGCCGGTTCATCAATCGGAATGTCTGCCCCCAACGCGGCGGCTTTCGGCGCCTCAATCAAATGAATTTTCGTAGCGCCCGCCTGCTCAGCGGCTTCCCGAACAGCCCTTCTTTCTACTTCCGTAACGCCGGAAGGAACACCGATTACCACTCTGGGATGTACCAATTTTCTCTTGGTCTGACTTTTAGAAATAAAATACTTCATCATTTTACCGACAACTTCAAAATCGGCGATAACACCTTCGCGCATTGGCCTGATCGCCACGATATCCCCTGGAGTCTTTCCCAGCATTCTTTTTGCTTCTCTTCCTACCGCCATGACTTTTCCAGTACCTGTCTGGATAGCCACAACAGAAGGCTCGGAAAGCACTATCCCCTGTCCTTTCACATAAATCAAGGTATTCGCGGTGCCCAGGTCAATCGCCAGATCATTAATAAATGCGTCTTTCACAGCAGAAAAGATATTCATATACTCTCCTCGAAACGGTACCCGGTTATTTTAACAAAAATTGCAAAAATATTCAAGGAATTCATCACATTCCTTATTTTTCAATAGCTTTATTTCTGAAATAAATCGCTATATCCACAGAAACTAAAACCATATTGATAAAATAAAACAGTATTATACTAAAACAAAATCGGTTTGCCGGAAAAATAACGCTCAAACCATTGTAAAATCTATATGCTGTTGCAACTTATTTTGCAAACCAATTTTGTTTTAGTATACATAATCATAAGAATAGAAAAATTTATGAATAATGCCCGCGATATAGCCTGCCAGCACCACAAGCAGGAAAAGAATGCTTTTTCCTTTTGTGGAACGGGATTGAAAAGACTTTACAATGGAAAACGGCCAGGCAAACCCGAAACAAAGCAGCATAATAATCTCAAAAATACTCATAATTACCTATGAAACCAAAACTCAGTCAATCAGTTTTTTAATTCTCTTTTTCGTATCGCGTTTTCTATTTCTTGATGAGATTTTGTAATTCTTACATTTGATTGATTTGGAAAGTACCATAAATTTGAACTATGAGTTGCAGACACATTGCTGCCCAAATATTTTGAATATTTGTCTTTTAATGAATGAATAACAGCTCCATCGCAAAGAATTTCATCATCAAACGACACATGGGCTGTTTGTTCAATTTTAATAGTTTCTTTAGATAATTGTTCTACGATCTTTGATTTAATATTGAACTCCGCCAGAAACCTGTAACATTTAATTCCGTTATGATAAACTAAACCTCTATTAAAAAGGGGCCTTCTGGAATTTCCTTCGACTTTTAATCCTTCAACAGAATCACCTTGCTTTGTCAATGTTGCCATAAATATACCTATTTTACCAATAAAATTAAATCAAGGGCTTTCTCAGCTTCATCTATATCGCAATTTAACATGACTGACAACTCATCTGATGTAAAAGTTTTATTTGTAATTTTCATCAATAATAATATCTGTTTCTTTAATTCAATTAAATCAATTTTTTCAGGGGGTTTTAGATAATCATCCACAATGGAATTAAATTCTTCTTCTGTAATATTTCCACTCTTATAATCTAATTGGTAACCCAAAAATTCTCTATTTCTAAGTAAAAATGTAATAGATTTATTTAGAATTGGAGATATTTTCTTACATAAATCGTCGAAAAAAATGTTACTGGTTTCATGATAAGATAATATTTCCTTTAAATCGTCAACGGTGGATGAAACTGTAAAGATAATTCCAGAATATTTATTTGTTGTAACATCTTTCTTGCCAAATGAAGATAATGAGTTACCTGTCATTTTCGCCTTCTTTTATTTGTTTTTCAAAATTCTCTTTTAATTGATTTAATTCTTCTAATAATCTATTAAATGTTTCTATATCCATAACAACTTTTGATACAGGCATCAATTTTGTTTCTTCAGGCTTTAACGGGCTTTGCCCTGTAATAGATAACGCAACTGCATGATAGTCAATTTGATAAAAAGAAATCGCGAAATTTGATGTTAAACGGGTGGCTTTTGCTATATCGACTTTCATATATGGCATTTGATCATTAACGCCAACATTGCTGAAGACAATATCCTGCTTCTTCATAATACCTCCCAATTTAGTATCATGTATTTTAATAAATAATATTAAAATAATCCATTTTTTAGTTCGTAATCTGTAGTGATTGCTTACCATTTCTTGTTCATTTATAGGCGCGGTTAATTAACCGCGCCTATAAATGAACTCAGTCAATCAGTTTTTTCTTAAGCCTTCGTATGGCAAAAAATCCAACCACCATAATAAAGATAAATATATAGGAAATATCCCACAATAAACTAATATTAAATCTGTCAAAACAAATAGCCCGCGATAAACGAAGGGGATGAGTCAAAGGCATTATCTCAGCCAAAAATTGAAGCGGTTTGGGCAATGTCGAAACCGGAAAAACAACGCCGCAGAAGAAAAAAAGCGGCGACAAAAATCCGGTAAAATAAAAATTGAAATGGTCAATCGTTTTCACAAAAGAAGTCACTAAAAGAGAAAGTGCGGAAAACATTATTCCCGTTAAAAAACCAATTAAAGGCACCAACAGGCTTTGCGGACTACGCAAAATCCCAAAACAAGCCACCACAAACAAAACCGCCAGAGAAAAGAAGAAGCCCTTTGTCCCAGCCCAGAGTATCTCCCCTAGAAGAAGGTCTTCCGCTGACATAGGCGCCGCAATCATCCCATCGTAGACCTTGTCAAATTCCAGCCGGATAAACGTGCCGAAAGAGCACTCAAAAGCTGAAGTCATCATAGCTGTAGAAATCAAAAGCCCTGTCGCTAAAAATTGAATATAAGGCACTCCATCCATTTCTTTGACGAAAATCCCTAATCCCAGGCCGACTCCCGCCAGGAAAACAAGCGGATCTAAAAAAGGAGGAAAACCATTGCTGATTATATTTCTGGTGTAAACCCGAAAATGCCGATTCCAGACACCGGATATTCTGGCAATAAAAGAAGGCACGCTCACTTTATTCCTCATTGAGGCCCCTCCCCGTTGTCTTCAAAAACAAATCTTCCAGATTAGATTGGCGTATATAAAAATCACCTGCTTCGAGACATTCAGCCATTTCTTCGAGATATTTCAATTCATTGGAATAGAAAACCGCCATTTCGTCTGTTTCTTCTTTTCGCGCGGTCCCCTTGCCTTTAAATCGAGAAAGACAGGAAAGATTCTTTTTATCCGCAATCTGTAAAGCGTATTTTTCTATATTTTCAGCCAGCAATTCTTGCGGAACCCCTTCCATTACTTTTTTTCCTTTGTGCATAATAATAATCCGGTCACAAATTTGAAAAGCCTCTTCCATGTAGTGTGTTGTCAAAAGGATCGTCACACCTTGCTTTTTCAACTTCCGAATTTTATCCCATATCATCTGCCTTACCTGAGGGTCCAGGCCTGTAGTCGGTTCATCAAGGATCAATAATTCCGGATTGTTCATCATTGCCCTTGCGATGACGAGCCTGCGTTTCATTCCACCGGAAAGCTCCCGGATAGAAGAATTTTTTTTATCCAGAAGTTCCATAAAACCCAGAAGCTCTTCTATTCTTTCTTCCGCTGTTTTTTTGGGAATACCGTAAAATCTCGCGTAAATTAGTAAATTATCCCTTACATTCAGTTCCTCATCCAGATTGTCTTCTTGAGGAACAACGCCGGAAAGGCTTTTTATTTCCAGTTCATTTCTAGCCGGATCGTAGCCAAATACATTTAAAAAACTTTGTGGAGATACATCCCGAAGAGATTTTCCATAAATCATTTTCATCATAGTTGTTTTACCGGCGCCATTTGGGCCCAAAAGGCCGAAACAAGAAGACTTTCTAACCTCAAAAGAAAGATCATTCACCGCCTTTAAATTTCCATAAGTTTTGTTGATATTCCTTGCCTCAATGATTGCCCGACTCTGCATGAGCCCTCCCCGCAGAGTTAGATTATAAGGACTCTTTGAAAAATAATCAAATTCATAAAACTGTAAAACTTGATTTCTAATCTAAAATCTATTATTCTTTATTAGAGGTAGATTTTATGAATACTTTAACCGCGCCTTTAAATAACTTGCAAAGAGAACTTTTAAAAGTTTGTTCTGTCGATATTGATGATCAGGAACTTCTTGAAATTAAAAATCTTCTTTCACAATTCTTCGCGAACCGTCTTGTAAAAGAAGCCTCGAAAGTCTGGAAAGAACGCGGCTACACTAACGAAACTATTGATACGCTGATCAATGATGAAAACCAATAAACTGAATTGCGTTATAGATACTAATATTCTTGTCGCTTCTTTCGCGGAATTATCGCCTATCCACTGGGTTTTCGAGAAAATTCGGGATCAAGAAATCGATATTTCGATTACCAACGATATTATCGAAGAATACGCCGAAATAACAGCTGAATTTTATAGTCCGCAAGCCTCTAAAGAACTTGTTGAAATGCTCACTTCCTCCGAAAATGTTTGTTAAATCATTCCTTACTATCGTTGGAACTTGATTTCCGCCGATCCTGACGATAACAAATTCGTTGACTGCGCCATTTCTTCTGAAGCCGCCTTTATCCTCACCCACGACAAGCATTTCGATGTCCTTAAAGATATTGATTTTCCTAAAGTCAATGTCATCAAAATGCATGAATTTGCCGCTCTGTTCGGGAAATAAATGTTGTCTTATGAAATAAACCAAAAATCCCTTGCGGATTTAATGATTTGTGGTAGAATATAAGCGCCGCCTCATCCCCCGGCCCCTTCTCCATTGCGACGGAGAAGGGGAGGATTGAGGGTTTTGTTGGTAGGAATGAGTATGAATTATACTGATAA
>JAGVOW010000019.1 GCA_020052515.1 Brevinematales bacterium
AGATTTTAATGTGCTGGCAAAGCGGCAGGAAATTTACGAGGCCGCCCGGTTAAAAAATCCGGAACGCTGGAGTCGCCAGTGCAGAAAATGGGAAAGAGCTGATGTGGTTTATTTGAAAAAAGGTGATCGGAAGAAAAAAGTCGCATGATAAAATGCGAAAACTATCTTGACAAAAAGCGTAAAAGACTCAAACTCCCTTGTTAAAGCGATGTGGTTGAAGATATTTTAGGTTTTAAAGAATTTGAATGAAGAAAGATAGAATCAATCATCAGGAGCAGAAGGACGATGTAGCCGGAAACCCCGACTACGAGGCTTACTTGAATCAGGTCTTGATGGAAGAAGGCGATACCGATACTCTCTATTATTACTCCTCCCAGAATAGTAAGAGAGTAAAGTGTTTTTTCGGAAAGAAAATAGTAGTTGACCAGGTAGCTCACCGCGGCGTAAGGTAGAAACATAAATCCATAGAGCGGCAGAATGTTTTCCATTCCGCTATACTTCCCGGCGAAAAGGTATTGAGCAATTGGTTTGCTGGCAAAAAGCAGTAAAACAGCGTATGCAAAAAGCAGGCCCAGCAGAAAGAAAAACGCCCGCCGGTTGGCATGGTGTAGATTTTCTTTATCCTTTGCCAGAAAGGGAAGCATCACAAAAGCGACAGCAGTGGCTAAATAAAAAGAAGCTTTGCCTATCAGATTAACGACAGAATAAATTCCAGCGGAATCCGGCAGAAAGTGTCTTACCAATACAGAATCCAAATAGGTGATAAGCTGAAAAGCCCCTACGGAGATGATCGCGTAAAAAAACGATTTCCAGATTCTTCTTGATTGAAAATACTGATTTTTATTTTTTGTTTGAATGACAGCTTTTTTCACTTCTTTAAAACTTTGATAATTTGTAAAGAGAATGATTAATCCGGCAAGCTGCGAGCAAAGGAGTCCCCAGAGGACTCCCAGATAGCTGGTTGTCAATAGTACTAAGCCGATTCCAGCGATAAATTTCACTAAAACCATTGCAAAAGAATTGAGTGAATAAATCCCATATTTTTCTCGGGACTGAATCATACTGTAAAAAGGAGTGTATAAAATACTAAGAATTACTAAGCCAAAAAGCAGAAAAAAGGGAAGGCTTTGCCCAATGTGCAGAAAAGATTTCAGGAAGGGAAATAAAAAAAACAGAATCAGCAGAAGCAAAAGCGTAAAACCGATCAGCGCTTTAAAAAGTCCCGCGAAGTAAACTTTCAGCTCATCCCATTTTTTGTGGTGAATTAATTCCGAGAAATCTTTGCTTAATACCATCTGCAGCGCGCCTACGGGAAGATTGATAATCATTAGGAGAGAAATGAGCGGATATACCATGCCGTATTGTTCCTGCCCCAGTACACGGCTGGCTGCTATATTGAAAACAAAGTTGAATAAACCCATTAAAACTGACACAAGGGAAACAATCGAGGAATTGATAAAAACCCTGCTGGATAAAAGTTTTTTAATCATCCTTTACCGCCCTGATATTCGCCAGAAAGTTCCCGCTCATGTTCTGCACGCCAAATTCTTCAAAATCCACCTTGATAAATTTATCGGAAACAAAGGTCACTTTCCCACGGCCAAAACGCTTGTGAATGATTTTATCTCCCTGATTAATTTCGGAGAGGGATTGGACCGCTTGCTCTTTTCCTGTGAACTCAGGGATGTTTTCTTCTTCATATTCTTCAATCTCTTTTTTATCACCTTTGTCCAAAGTTTTTTTTCTATAGCTGGCGGTATTTTTTACAAAGCCAGCAGGTTTGGAGCTCTTTTTAAATATATGCTCTAATAAATCCTCAGGGATATCTTTCAGAAAAGGGGAGGGAAGACAGCTCATTAATTCACCATAATTAAAGCGGTTTTCCGGATAGGATAAAAAAAGATTTTCCTTTGCCCGGGTGATCGCGACATAAAATAACCGCCGCTCCTCATTCATTTCCCTCTGCGAAAAAGAAGAAGAAGCATGCGGTAATAATCCGTCTACCACTCCACAAATAAAAACAACCGGGAATTCCAGCCCCTTCGCGTTGTGAATGGTCATCAGAGAAACATAATTCCGGTTCTGGTCTTCGGCCAATCCGTCTACGCTGGTTTGAAGAGTCACTTCATTAATAAAATCGGCCACAAAAGCTTCCGGGTTTCCCTCTTCGTACTCTTTAATGGAATTGATCAATTCTTCTACGTTTGACCAGCGGTCAAGACCATCCTGGTCAAAGTCTAATATATAATTTCTATAATGAATAGCGTCCAACAAAATCTTCACAAAATTAGTGGGTGTAATTTTGTCCATACTTTGATTGAGTTCCAGAAGGATCTGGCCTAATTCTTTGATAACCGGCACGGTGTTTTTTTGAATCTGGGGGATTTCATCCGCGGCGAGTAATGCCTCAATAAAGGAAATATTCCTTTCATTGGCAAGCTGCTTGATTTTGATCTGCGAGGCTTCGCCAATTTTTCTTTTTGGTACGTTGATGATTCTGTCAAAAGAGGCGCTGTCAAATGGATTGACGATCTGCTTGATATAAGCCAGGATGTCTTTGATTTCTTTTCTTTCGTAGAATTTCTGCCCGCCGAAAATTTTGTAGGGAATATTCTCAGACAGAAGGCTTTCTTCAAAGATGCGCGATTGAGCGTTGGTACGGTAAAAAACGGCAAAATCCTGGTATTCATATTTTTGACTGAACCGTTTTATCTGATCGACAATCATTCTGGCTTCGTCTCTATCGGTCGTGACTTCTATGAGCCGGATTTTTTCCCCTTCTTTCTTTTCTGTCCAGAGTTTTTTCTCCATCCGGCCCGAAATTTTAGAAACCACGCTGTTTGCCGCGGAAAGAATAACGCTGGTAGAGCGGTAGTTCTGCTCTAAAGCAATGACTTTTGCCTGATAGCGGGACTCGAAGTCGTAAATATTGTCTACATTGGCCCCGCGCCATCCATAGATCGACTGGTCATCATCGCCAACCACACAGATATTCTTGTTTTTAGAACCAATTAAATTGATTAGTTTGTATTGAGCGGAATTGGTGTCCTGAAATTCATCCACCATCATGTAAGGCCACAAATCCTGATAGAAGTTTAAGATGTCTTGATTTTTTGATAATATCCGAATGGGAAGGCCTATCAAATCAGGAAAATCGAGGGCTTTATTTTTGCGTAGATTCCTTTCATATTCCCCAAAAACTTTGAACGCAATGTCGTCAAAGGAAGAGCTTCTCATCTTTTCAAAGTCGTCCGGGGAAATCAGATTGTCCTTTAAACTGCTGATTTTTTCCGCTACCCCAGCGGGATTAAAAGATTCCGTATTGATCTGCAATTCTTTCATAATAGTTCTGATTAGATTTTTGGAGTCTGTGTCGTCGTAAATGACAAACTCTTTTGGGTAGCCCATCGCTTCAGGATTCTTTTTTAAAATCATCATGCCCATGGAATGAAAAGTCCGTATCCATGCGCCGGACACATCGTATTTTACTAATTGAGAAATCCGGTTTTTCATTTCACTGGCCGCTTTATTCGTGAATGTTACAGCGAGAATGTTAGAGAGCCGCAGGTGCTTTTCTTTGAGAATGTAGGCAAAGCGGTGAGTAATCACGCGGGTTTTACCGGAACCGGCTCCTGCCAGTAATAAAAGGGCGCCGTCGGTGTGCTGTACGGCTTCTCTTTGTTTGTCATTTAAGGGAGCAAGAATGGGATCCATTTTATTTTACCATCTCAATGAGCGAAGGTTCATAATCCTCCGGTTTCTCAAACCCCAGAAGGTTGCAGATCGTAGCGGCGACATTCGCCAATCCTTTCTTTGGTAAATCGGCCATCCTGTATTCATTGTTGTATTGAGAGTCGACTATAATAAAAGGAACAGGATTGAGAGTGTGCGATGTTTTTACTTCTCTCTTGCCGTTCTTTTCCACGAACATTTCGTCGGAATTTCCATGATCAGCGGCGATAATGGTAATGCCTCCCAGGCTGTTTAGTGTTTCTACAAGCTTTCCGACACAAGTGTCCACAACTTCTACAGCGCTGATAGCCGCTTCCATTATGCCAGTGTGGCCTACCATATCGCCATTAGCGAAGTTTAAACGTCCAAATTTGTATTTGCCGCTTTTTAAAAGCTCAATAGTTTTTTCTGTGATTTCAAAAGCTTTCATCTTAGGGGCTTTATCAAACTGAATTTTATCAGAAGGAATTTCAATATAGGTTTCTAATTTTTCGTCAATATAGCCCGATTTGTTTCCATTCCAGAAGTAGGTGACATGCCCAAATTTCTGCGTTTCGGAAATCGCAAAAGAAGAAACCTGGCTGGCGCAAAGGTATTCTCCCAATGTTTTATCAATTTGCGGGGGATTGACCAGAAAATTTTTCGGCAGATGTAAGTCTCCGTCATACTGCATCATACCGGCATAAAACACCTTCGGTCTTCTCTGGCGGTCAAAGCCTTTGAAATCATCGTTTTCAAAAGCCATGGAAATTTCTATAGCCCTGTCCCCCCGGAAATTGAAGAAAACAACAGAATCTCCATCTACAATTTTTCCTACCGGTTCGCCTTTTTCTGCAATGACAAAAGAAGGAAGGTATTGATCGGTGATCTTTGGATCTTCCGAGTAATAAGTTTGGATTGCCTTTTCAGCAGAGTCAAATTGCCTGCCTATGCCTAAGACATGGGCTTCCCAGCCTCTTTTGACTATACTCCAGTCGGCAAAATAGCGGTCCATAGTCGTGACCATTCTGCCGCCGCCCGAAGCGATACGATAATCCCACCCGTATTTTGCATGAATATCCTTTAATACCTCCTCCAGTTTAGCGAGGTAGAGAGGCGCTGATTTTTCAGAAACGTCCCTCCCGTCTAATAAAGAGTGAATGCGTGCTTTTTTTACGCCTTCCTCTGCGGCTTTTCTTAATATCGCGAAGAGCTGATCTATATGAGAATGTACGTTTCCATCTGATAGGAGGCCAATCAGATGCAGAGTGGAATTGCTGGTTTTACAAGGAGCGATTAATTTTTCCCAGACTTCTGTTTTGAAAATACTGCCGTCAGATAAGGCCTGGTTTACCCTCTTTGCCCCTTGCTCAAAAACTCTTCCGGCTCCCAGGGCATTGTGGCCCACCTCACTGTTTCCCATGTCTTCATCGGAGGGCAGTCCTACCGCTAATCCATGCGCCAGAAGCTCAGTGTATAGTTTGCTTTTAAAAAGTTTATCCAGAGTGGGTTTTTTTGCTTCATAAACAGCGTTTCCAGGATATTCCTTCCCAATTCCAATTCCATCCATGATAATGAATAAAAGCGGTCCTTTTCTCCCTTTGAAATTTTGTAACCTATTTAACTGAAAACTTTTGTCCATTTTTTTCCTCCCTTGAAAATAAGTTTATAACGACTCCTGGAAAAAAATTGCATAGCAATTTTTCGGCAATTTTATAACCTCTTAATGGTATAATAATCCAATTCCGTGAAGCAGTTTACTGCATAAGAATTGCGATCGGTTTATCATACTTTCTCAAAGTCATTTAATTGCCCAATATTTTAATACAAACCGATAAAAACAGCAAAATTCAGAGTGTTGCATAAGTTGAATTTGTATAGCACTTTGTCCTTGAATGTGTCGTCTGTAATTTTTTAATTAAAAATAAATAAATATAGCTTGACATAAATTTTTATATTTATTAAAATGTAAGGAGAGCCGATAAATATTACAAAATCTTTATATAAGGAGTAGTCAGATGACGAAAACAGATTTTATCGTTAAGTACGCTGGTAAGACTGGCGAAACCAAGAAGCGTGCAGCAGAATTGATTGATACCTTTCTTGGTACTATCGAGTCCGCTTTAGTAAAAGGCGATCCTGTTGCATTTGTTGGTTGGGGAACTTTCCAGGTTCAGAAAAAGGCCGCTAAAGAGGGAAGAAATCCTAAGACTGGTCAGAAACTTAAAATTCCCGCTAAGAAAGTGGTTAAGTTCAAAGCTGGAAAAGCGTTAGCTACGAAAGTAAATCACTAATCAAAGAGTTCATTAATAAAGGGGCGTTAAAAACGCTCCTTTATTGTATTATCTGTTTTTTTTAAGTATTATTCAAATAAATTATAAATACATAGGCGCGGTGAATTCACCGCGCCTATGTATTTATGTAACTATTTTATGGAAAAATTTAATAAACTTTTTAGTTTTACCGAAAATTAGAGAGCATCCATATTTCTAAGGAGTGTAACAATGGCAATACAAAGGACTTTCGCAATGATAAAACCGGACGCTTACCAAAACGGAAAGGTAGGAAAAATTATATCCATTATAGAAGAGAAAGGTTATAAAATCATTCACCTTCGGCTATTAAAATTTACAGAAAAATCCGCTTCACAGTTCTATGAAATGCATAAAGGGCAGCCTTTTTATGAAAAGCTGATTCGCTTTACCACTTCCGACAAGGTTGTAGGGATGGTTCTGGAAAAAGAAAACGCAATAGAGGATTTTAGAAAATTAATGGGCAGTACCGATCCGGTAAAAGCAGAGCCGGATAGCATTAGAAAGCTTTACGGTACAGGCCTTCCACCCAACGCGATCCATGGATCAGATTCTTCGGAAAGCGCAAAGAAAGAAATTACTTATATTTTTGGAGAATTTGCTTCTATCCCTTCTGTAGAAAAATCGAGCGCGAAAGAATATTAAAATAGATTGCCGAAGGGGGGACTTGAACCCCCACGGGAGGTGAATCCCACTGGATTTTGAGTCCAGCGCGTCTGCCAGTTCCGCCACTTCGGCATAAAGATTATTTGGTTTGGACTAAAGGAACCTTATTCCTGGTTTTAAAATGCGCCTTTTCCATCAAGAACTGAACCCCCGCCTCAAACTCAGCCATTTCTAAAACAGAATTCCATTCTTCTTTGGAAGAATTTTGCTTATATTCTTCTAAGGTCATATTGTGCTCTTTAGCATAAGATTTCGCTATTCTATTAATAACTTCATTATTCGGCTGCAAAGAGTTCTTTTTCGCAATATCCTTTACAGCAGTATAATAAATTAGCTTTTCGTTGATTCTATCCGGCAGCGCGGTAAACTCTTCCCGGATTTTTTTATCTTCCAGGATATTGTTTAAAGCTAGCTCTGAAAGAAAAAAATTACTTTCAATAAAATGAAAAATCTCTCTTTGAGAAAGACGGATAAATTCAGATTTTGGCACATTTACTTTTGCTTCCTTTCCAATATAAGATAAAAGGGCATTCTTCTTGTTGATTTCATTCAATTGCTTTTGCATAGCTTTAAAGCGCTCTTCCGCTTTTTCCTTGTAATCGCTTACAGTTTTAGATGGGGATACCTGCTGTACTAATTCGTCTGTGAGATCCTGAATCGTAGGGCGTTCAATATTGACAATTTCCACTTCTATTTCATCCGATTCTGTTTTGTCCATAAAATCCAGCACATAAGAATCCATTTCACTTAAAGCTAACTTTAAAACATCACCTTTTTTGTGACCTATTAAACTTTTTATAACACTGGAATCAAATAGAGTTTCGCTGTTTTCAACATTTTTCGCATTCAGTAATTTAACGGTTACGGTATCCTTTTCTTCAATTTTTCCGTTTATAGGCGAAAGGGATTTAAATTCTTCCTTTATAGAATACTCCAACATCTTTGTGTCATAATAATATTCGTCGTATTCTATGGAAGCGTTTTCAATATCAATACTTCCCATAACAACAGGAGCGCTTTCAAAAACGATAGAAAAAGAAAAAGGAGCGTTTTTTACCAGATTGGAAAACGGCTTGAAACGCGGCTCTGAATAAATAATTACACCTTCGCTTTCGAGGCGGTCAATTGATTTGTAAATCAAGCCATTCATTACCGTTCTATTCAATTCATCCGCACTATTCTTTTCAATTATTTCAAATGGAACCTTGCCTGTTCTATAACCGGGGAATTCAACTTTCTTTTGTAAATTCGTCAGAGAGGTTTCATATTCACGGTTTACTTCTTCCGCGACAAAATGAACGAATACTTCTTTCAAACAATCTTGATGGTCTTTGGTAAAAAGCCGCATTAGACTACTCCAATATTATTTTATTAAAAAAACTGCCACTGAGCAGCGTTCAACTACTCTGTGGCAAGAAGAATAATAACAGCGGAAAACGGGATTCGAACCCGCGACATCTACCTTGGCAAGGTAGCACTCTACCAACTGAGCTATTTCCGCAAATGGCTAACCCATTCTAAAACAAACAAATTTATAAAAACAAAAAAACTACTTTTGCGAGTAGAGGGACTTGAACCCACACGCGTTTCCGCACCAGATCCTAAGTCTGGCGTGTCTGCCAATTCCACCATACTCGCGTACCTTATCTATTTGGGTCATACAGGGATCGAACCTGTGGCCCGCTGATTAAGAGTCAGCTGCTCTACCAACTGAGCTAATGACCCGAAGGAAGTCACCCTTTACTTACTCGCGCCCGGCAGGACTCGAACCTGCGGCCTTCGGATTCGAAGTCCACTGCTCTATCCAGCTGAGCTACGGGCGCAAACCTTTCAGAAAAAACTAAATGGGTGGACAATGGGATTTGAACCCACAGCCCCCGGTGCCACAGACCGGTGCTCTAACCGTTGAGCTATGTCCACCAGGTCTTGCGCCTGACAGGAATCGAACCTGTGGCCCACAGCTTAGAAGGCTGTTGCTCTATCCAGCTGAGCTACAGGCGCTCATTCGGGGCGAGAAGATTCGAACTTCCGGCCCCCTGCTCCCAAGGCAGGTGCGCTAACCGAACTGCGCTACGCCCCGAAGACAAACAGCCTTTATTGTCTTAATAAGGTAAATATTTTAGGGAAAAATTACCAAAATGTCAAATTTTTAGAAAAAATTAGATAATAAATTGGGTTTCAATTGTATAAATTTCTTCCGGCTTGCTGCCGGGAAGGCCTCCGTGTTCTTCTGTGAAATAAGCGGCGTTAATAGTCATGAAACCTGTGTTTATCCCAAACCCGGCAGTCAGATAGCCTTTGTAAAGGCCGGCACGCAATGTTAAAAATTTAAACGCAAAAATTTCTGCTCCCAGTCTGGTTTTTAAGAAAAAATTCTCGGTAAAATCGAAAACATTTGCTAAATCAAAGTAAAGGGTTAAATCGCTGATAGAATACTGAGGTAAAACATTTTTTATTTTGTAGCTGAAACCAATATCTAAAGAAGGCATATAATAAGTTGCAGATAAGGGCGGATTTGAAGCGATAGGCTGAAAATTGAGATTGTATTCCTGCCAGCCGAAGGGGGTAGTAAACCAGTCTCTCAAAACGATGCCGAAAGCCCATCTTTCTGATTTTAATAAGAGTCCCAGATCAGATCCTATGGCCTGTCCCCACAACAGACCCTTTTTGAAATTCATTAATCCGAGAGTAGAATCAAATAATTCTAAAACACTCATTCTCTGATTTTCATATTTCAAACGGTTAATGTATTTTATGGTAATTCCGCCATAAAGGGAGGAAAACTTTCCCAGGTCAATCAACAGAGGTATTTTAAAGCCAAACCCAATTAAAATCCCAATATCTAAATAGCTTCCAAAATCAACATAAGGAAGTCCGGAAGTTTGTTGAACAATAGCGGAGGTAGAGAAATCATTGTACAATAAAATGCCGATTCCTTCCCACATATAACCCAGGGAAAGCGGGCCGGACAAACCAATATGAACGTCCAGGTTCATCAGTTTTTTCCATTGAGCGGAGGAAAGCTGAGTAAAGTCATTGTTGTTTTTTGAAAGTGCGGAATAAATATCATAGAAATTGTAAATGCCGAAATTACCGGAAACGCCGGTTTTTAAGAAGAAAAATCTTGGTTTTTCAGAAAGCGCAAAAGCGGCCGGATTCATAAAAATCATTCCAAATTTGTCATAACTGGTAACTCCGGCTCCGCCTGTAGCCATAATATCTACCGGGTAAGTGATCTTACGCTCTGAAATACTGAAACTAAGAGAGCAAAATAATAAAAGCCCAGCAATGAAGAATAAAATTTTCCGCAGCATTTTTCCTCCTGATGAGTTAAAACTGTCTCTAGGTTTCAGCGTCTCATAAATTACTCGCTCTGCCGTAATAGTTCGTCAAGGCGCCGTAGCTATTTGTAAAGTCCGGTATAATATTGGTAATATCATTAGGGTTGGTAATTCCCTCCTGATAAAGCTGATTGGTAAAAACGGTGTAATTATTAGTAAACAGATTGGTGATCAAATTATAATTGCCCACTCCGAAAGTATTTGTCAGATTCAGGTGTTGAAAGTTGCTGAATATACTGTCTATGCCGCTGCCGAAGCCGCTAATCGGCGTTATTATCCCTTGCAGCATAGCTTTTGCCTCAGTAGTAACCAGGGCGTTGTTTACATACTCTAAACTAACAAGAGAATTTGTAAAAGCGGTATAATACCCCTGTTTTTTAGAATTCAAAGTGTTCACAGCTCCCAGCAAAGAGATCATACTATTAGTCATACCGGATATCCTTTCGGTTAAAGTAAAATCATTGCTGATGATTAACAGGTCGTTTGTATCCAGTTCTATATTCCTGTCATTGTCAGTATCCGCAAGGATAAAAAGAGAAGAAAAGGTATTAAAGATATAAAAATTCAGATTGATATTTACGTCGTTATAGGGTATTACGCCGTCTGCTGATTTTCCTATGATAGTGTAGAGATGTGTAGATAAATAAGAGCTTACATCAAATAAGGTGTTTATATTCAGGGAAGTATAAGCGGAAGAAAGAAGAACGGTCATCATACTGATGAAAGGTATTCTCATGTAGAGATAAGAAGTAGAAGCCCCTTCAATTGCCCGGGAATTGTTCGGCTGTTTTTCCATGGCTTTAGAATAAGCTTTAAAAGCGTTGGTATAATCCAGATTAACAAGATACTGGTCACCCAGAGCGACTAATGTAAGAGTGTCTTCTACGCCGTCAGGATTTGTGGGCGAAAAAATAGAAAACACATTAACCCCGCAGGAAGAAAAAAAAAGCAGAAAACCAAGAAGAAAACATTTGTTCAGGGTTTTTAAAAACATTTTACCCCCTTTGTTCCCTATATATTATACGATATTTTCAAATACTTTGTGCAATTTTCAAAAAATAGGGGCTAAAAATGTGCAATACTTTAAAATCTATTTTAAAATAGAACGTTATAAAAATAAAGTTTTTTATGAAAAGATAGGAAAATAATGGAAAGTTAAATGAAACTTATTATTATCAGCGATATCCATTCAAACCTGGAAGCACTAAAGGGGTTTTTGAGGTTTTCTGAAGCCACCTTTCAGAAAAATGATTTTGAGATGGTTTGTCTTGGGGATATTGTTGGTTATGGGCCTTATCCTTCGGAATGTTTGGAGTTTGTGAGAGATAAATGCGAAGCAGTAGTTCGCGGCAACCATGAAAGAATGGTTCTTAATGTAGGCAATAGAAAAAATGCGAGTTCTTTGGCCAGAAAAGCCATTGAATGGACGGAAGGGCATTTGTTGGAAAGCCAGAAAGAATACCTTTGCTCTTTGCCGGAAGAAGCCGTTTTAGAAAGCGGTGTTTTATTAACCCATGGATCGCCGCTTGATCCTGATGAATATGTTTTTAAGCGTTCTAACGCCATAAAGGTAATAGAAGAACTCAGAAGGAGAGATATTTCCTTGTGTTTCTTCGGCCACACGCATTTGCCGGGAATTTTTGATGAAAAGGGAGCCTTTTTTTACCAGAACGAATGGGAATTTTTTCTGGAACCGGGGAGTCATTATCTCATTAACCCCGGAAGTATAGGCCAGCCCAGGGATGGGAATAATAAAGGAAGTTTTTGTGAATACGATTCTGTGAAGAATAGCGTGGTATTTCATCGTTTTACTTACGATATCCACAAAACAGCCGAAAGTTTGGCTGAAAGAGGTCTTCCTTCGGAGCTTGGAGAAAGATTGTTTTACGGAATATAGTTTAAAGCGCAGAGGTTTTTTGTGAAGAAGTTTGAATTTAAACTTCAGAAACTTTTAGAAATCCGGCAGAAGAAAGAGGACCAGGAAAGAATAGAATTGGGCAAGGCAAGCGGTGCCTATCAGTATGAATTGGGCAAAAAACAAAAGATATTGGATAATATAAAAAAAATTCGCCGGAACTTAAGCTCTGAGCAAAAAGAACGGAGTCTATTTCAGTTGCAGTCTTATGACCTATTGATTCGCCATTCGGATGATGCCATTACTAAGCTGGAAGTGGTGATTGAGGAAAAAAGGCTGATAATGCAGGAACATATGGATCGTTATGCAGAGCTTAGAAAAGATAGAAAGGTAGTGGAAACTTTAAAGGGAAAAGCCAGAAAACGTTACGAAGAAGAAATAGCGAAAGAGGAACAAAAAGATCTGGATGAAATGGGAAAGAATCTCTATCTAAAAAATAAAGAGGTAGAGTTAAATTCCGAAAATTAAAATAGAGGTTGACCTGGAGGGGAATTATGATAGAGGGAATTTCCGGTGTTTTTGGCCGTATTAATGAGATTCATCAGCGGGTAGAAGAGATCCGTGGATTGGGGAAAAACCCGGTCATTCATTCTTTACAGCCGAATTCTAAAACGGAAGAGAAAGAAAATTCTTCTGGAGAACCTAAGTTTAGCGAAGTTCTAAAAGAAGTATTAAAAGAAAACGGACAGCTTCCCGGACAGGAGAATCTGACTTCTTCAGAATTGAATAAAGTCAATACTCTTATTGGATCAAACAAGGAATCAAAAGAATTATTAGAAGCTTTGTATAAAAAACTTTATTCTAAAGAAAAGTCGAAGGATATTTCGGAAACAATTAAAAGTGCCGCCGAGGCTACAGGCCTGGATGCGTCTTTGATAAAAGCGGTGATTGCGCAGGAATCCGAGTTTAATAAAAACGCGACATCTTCTAAAGGAGCGATGGGTTTAATGCAGTTGATGCCGAAAACCGCGGAAATTCTAGGTGTAGATGATCCTTATGATGTAGAGGAGAATGTGCTGGGCGGTGCCCGCTATTTGAAAATGCTGATGAATAAATATAATAATGACTTAAATTTGTCTTTAGCGGCTTACAATGCCGGTCCAAACGCGGTTGATAAATACGGAAGTGTTCCGCCTTATGAAGAAACACAAGATTATGTTTCAAAAGTACTAAAATATTACAACGAATTCAAAAATTTTGAATAAAAGGATTTGGATTTATGAATAGAAATAGACGAATTTTTTTACTTCTAGCGATTAATCTGGCGCTGGCTATCATCGCGCTTTATATTCTGGATATGATGCAAATTATTGATTATAAACAGATTTTGGGCCGTATTCCTTTTCTACGTCAGACTTACGCAGTTAAAATTGAAGACCGGTATTTGCTAGAAAGATCGGAATTAGATAAAAAATGGCAAGTTTTGGATGAAAAAAGCAGAAATTTTCTGCAGGACAAGAAAAAACTGGAAGAAGACGCGAGGAATGTTTCTATTGAAAAAGAGAATATAGAAAAAGAAAAAGAAAATGTGAAGAATATGATTGATACTTTCGAGAAAATGAAAGCCGAGAAAGAAGCCTATGAAAACAGAGTGGACAAGGTGGCTGAGCAGATTGAAAATATGGATCCGAAATTTGCGGTAAGAATCCTGGAAAAACAGGACGATCTTTTGATTGTTGATATATTGAAAAAAATAGATGCCAGAGCGTTGGATAAAGGCGGCGGATCCACAGTGCCTTATCTGCTTCAACTAATGGATCCCGAACAATCAGCGCGTATTCAGAGGAAAATGCTTGAGTAGGGTTATTCGTTTAAAACTTTCCAGATAACGGACTTCCTTGCCTTTGCTTCTTCTTCCGCCTTTGAGAAAAGGATTTTTTCTGGCTGGGGAACATAGCCTAAAAAATAAGCGCGGGCGTATCCTTCTTTTACCATTTCTAAATTGATGTTCTTCCCTTCATCATAAACAAGAGCCAGTAGCCGGCCATATTTATCCCTTTCTTTCCCTTCCCATGTTTCCAATGTGATTTTTGATTGATAAGGCAACAAGCTCTTTAAATAGTTAGCTGCTCTTTTGCCCAGTTCGATCATATCTTTTTTCTTTACATAAATTCCGTTTTTGTGTAATTTTTCTACATCCCGCATCAATTTTGAATTACTCTCGCTTTCCATTGCATCGATAAACAGTAGCCGTACTTTTTCTGTTTTGTTATCGAATCGTACTACGATAGTGTCCCCATCTACAGCGCGTACCACAATGGCTTCCTTCTGTTTCTTGACATGCGGCAGGTAATGCAAGGCGAGAAGGACATTGGCGCTGAATAATAAAAGAAGCAAAATAGCGGAAGTAAGGAAATTTTTAATAGCCATAATCTTCTCACTTACATATCTTAGTTTTCTTCACTATCGAGAAAATCAGCCCTTGGCCCCTCCCAAGAGCGGAAATGGCTGATCGACTATTATAACTTTTTTATAGGAAAAGTCAAAAAGGATAACTCTTTACTAAAAATAAAGAAGAGGAAATGTTGACCTATTTTTTTTTCTTGTTAAAATAAATAATTACAAAATTAATAAAATGGGGTTTTTAGGTTTTCAAAAAAATATTAGGAGGATACAATGGCTGAAGTGGTCTTTAAGCATGTGACTAAGGTTTATGAAGGAGGTTTTGTCGCGGTCCAGGACTTCAACTTGGAAATCAAAGACAAAGAATTTGTCGTCATTGTCGGGCCGTCCGGTTGTGGTAAGTCGACATCCCTGCGTATGATCGCGGGATTGGAAGATATTACCGATGGTGAAATTTATATTGACAACGTGCTGATCAATAAAAAGCCCCCTAAGGATAGGGATATCGCGATGGTGTTCCAGAATTATGCTCTTTATCCTCATATGACAGTCGAAGAAAACATGTCTTTTGGCCTTCGTTTGAGAAATTTTCCTAAAGCGGAAATCAAACAAAGAGTGAACGAGGCAGCGACGATTCTTAGTTTAACAGACTATCTGAACAAAAAACCGAAAGTGCTTTCCGGAGGTCAGAGGCAAAGAGTAGCAATAGGAAGAGTCATTACCAGAAAACCAAAAGTATTTTTGTTTGATGAACCTCTTTCCAATCTGGACGCAAAACTGAGAATACAGATGAGAGCTGAGCTGATTAAGATTCACGCGAAACTCAAAGTGACATCTATTTATGTCACCCATGACCAGCTGGAAGCTATGACTATGGGTGATAAGATGGTGGTGATGAACAACAAGCTGATTCAGCAGATTGGCTCGCCTATGGAAGTTTACCGCAATCCTATTAACAAGTTTGTTGCGGGCTTCATTGGCAGTCCTCCGATGAATTTCTTTGAGATTACCATTGCTGAAAAGGCTGGATCCATCTGGGCTGATGCGAAAGATTTTCAGTTGAAAATACCGGCGTCCTATATGGAAAAACTCAGGCCTTATATCGGCAAACCAGTAACTTTTGGAATTCGTCCGGAAGATATTTATGACCGAAGCGTTTATCTTGGTCAGGTGGACAATAATACTGCTATCGCTAATGTGGAAATACTGGAAATGCTTGGTTCTGAGGAATTTGTTTACTTTGCTACGCCAAATTTCTCTTTTACCGCGAAGTATGACCCATCTATTGTAATGCACATTGGTGACACAAACAAAGAAGTGATTTTTGATATGAAGAACGCTCATTTCTTTGACATTGAAACGGAAATGTCCATTGTTTGAGAAAAGATAAATTGTTATACGCCCCTCACCATTTTGTAGAGACGTACAGCCGTACGTCTCTACAAAATGGTGAGGGTTTTTTTATGGTTTCCTTTCTTTATAGCAGAAATGTTTATGGTGCGGCATTTATTTTCCGAAAATAGATAAGGGTAGTTTTGGAGTATTCCATGCGGAAAATAAAGCTTTTTCTATCGATTTTCTATTTCCTTCATTTATTTCAAAACATTTTTCCCATTGAGCATATTGTTCAGAAAGGGGAAACAGTGTGGAGCATTTCGAAAAATTATCATATTAAAACAGATGATATTTTGAAGATCAACGAAATGATAGAAAATAATTTACTGTCAGGCCAAAAATTGAAAATACCTGACAGCATTATGGATTATCCAGTAAAACGTGGACAGAATCTGACAAAAGTAGCGGAAGAAAATTCTTCAGAAGTACAAATCATTATTATTTATAACAATCTGGCGACAGAAATGATTCGGGAAGGCCAGGTGTTGAAAATTCCTGTGTTTAAAAATCCCTCAATGAATTTAGAAAAATCTAAAGAGAAACCCCTTGTAAAAGACAAAGATATTTTTGTTTACAAGATAAAAAAGGGCGATACTCTGGGTTCTATTTGTAAATACTATCAGGTTTCTGTTGAAGTAGTTATGAAATATAATAAAAAGAAGAATTCCCAAATTTTTGCTGGTGAGAAGTTAATGATTCCCCGGAGAGAACAGTCTATTCAGGCGTTAGAACAAGATTTTGTGGTTTATGAGAATAGAAACTTTCCAATTGAAAAAAATAATATTCAATCGGTTCATATCAGCGGAAGGGGTGTTGCTGTTTATTTGTTTACCCCCTGCGTTGTACAAAGTATAAAAAGCGGAGTGGTCGAATATATCGGTGAGTTAAAATCCTATAAAAATGTTGCTATTGTTCGTTATCAGGGCGAAGAAAGGGCGATTTACGGCTTTCTGAACCGAATAGCGGTAAAGCAAGGAGATAAAATAAAACAGGGCCAGCCTATTGGATACGCGGATAAAATCTCTTTTTTAGGGCATGTAGAGCTCTATTTTGAATTGAGAAGGGGGAAGAAAAACCTGGATATTCTGGATATTTACCCTTTCTTAAAAAGCCCACAATATCTGGCAAAAAAATAAAAGCAGCTAATAAATAACTGACCAATATTGGTTAGAAGCAATAATTTCAGGTTTTTTTAACTCTTTCAAGCGTTGAGTAGGTAAAATCAATAAATTCGATTCACCGCGAATCAGTAAAAATTTTGAGATGGAATCGATCTTTTTTGGCTGAAGTTCTTTAATTGCGTTTGCAGTAAAATATTCGGACGGAGACCATTCGCTTTGAATACGATAAATGTTTTTCAGATTTCCGGGAAAATTTTCACGGTGTATCTGTATTATAACATCCTGAAAGGCTTTTTTCTGAGCGGCTCCGGGAAAAGGAAAGAAAGTGTATCCACCTATCGCTATTTCAGTAATAATAAAAAAAATTGGAAGTAAAACAGCAATTGTTTTTTTAAAAAGAAAATGTTGATTTAGCATCATATCATGAAGGTGCCAGCCAATAAGAATAGAAAGGGCCGGAAATGCAGGCATGATATACCACTCCAGTTTTGTTTTGACCAGAAAAGCAAATAATAAAGGCACAAAAATCCAGATAATAAAAATATGGTTTTGATAAAAAGGGTTTAATTTTATCAAAATTTTCGGCAATATGACAACTCGATTTTTATAGAAAGGCAGAAAAAATAAAAACAAGGACCATGGTAAAAACTTCAAGAAAAGAGGTTCTAAATAATAAAAATTGGAAGAGGCTTGTTTTTCTATGGAAGAAAAGCTTCTCTGAACCAGATCATATTTTACCATGCTTTGAATAAAGACAAATCCATCCTGGAGATATCGGGCGAAAAGCCAGATGATAATTGGGCTTAAGAAAATTATTAGACTAAAAAAGTAATGACGAAATTTCATTTTCTTATAAAAGCCTTCTGCTATAAAAAAGAGAAAAATTACACCCAGAAATTCAAAAGAAGCAAAGCTTTTTAATAAAAAGGCAAAAGAAGTAGTAAAAAAACAAAAATAAAGATAATCGATATTTTTTACTGCTTTATCCAAGAGTGTAACACAAACTATCAATAGTAAAGTGAGAATAGAATCAAAATCCCCGGTTCTACCGCCATGGATATGAATAAAAGAAAAACAGGTGGTTAATATAGCGCCGCTGATAATAGAGATATTGTTTCCAAATTTTCGCCGGGCGAAAAGCATAGTTAAAATAATAGAAACTAAAGCTGAGAGCGCCGAAAAAAGCCTGAGAGAGAAAATATTTACGCCAAAGAGCTTAAAACTGATAGCAATAAGCCATATTCCCAAAGGCGGCTTGAGGTTCCAGTAGTCCGGCGTACCTTGATAAGTGTTTACTATCCAGTTATTGCTTTTTACCATTTCAAACGCGCTCTGGCCATGCCGGGCTTCATCCCAATCCTGAACGGGGGCTTCCCATAAATTAAAAAATAAATTAAAAAAAGCGCAGAGGCAAATAAAAGCAAAAAAGATAGGATAGCGGATGTTGTTTTTATCTTTTTTAATCTCTCTCATTTGAAAGTACCCATGTCTTGAGGTGAATTGGTCAATGAAAAGTGCTGGATTTTTTCAATTTTTCCTTCGGCCAGGTTTAGAATAAAAAGAACGCCTTTGTTAACATGGTTCATTTGGATTAATATCTTTGCCTCTTCATGATTTTCCCAGTAGGCAAGATTGCGCTGAGCGTAAACAACATACTGTGGATCAATCGATAAGCCTTCTCCTTTTAGAAAAACGACTTCGTCGTTTTGCGCATTTTTTTTAATTGCTAATCCAATATCTTTATAATGGCTGTGAGCTCCATAGGAATTGATAGCATAAAATTGAATGATGGATAAGATAACGGCAATCCCTAAAGCCAAACGATAAGAATAAAAAATATTCTTTTTATCTGATGCATAAATTCTTGCCGATAACACTCCCACCAGCATAGAAATAAAAACACTTGACTTTAAAACGGCAAAATCATGGATACTGGTGAAATTAAAAAAAACGAAGTGGTGCGTTAATACAGGGAGGACAGATGCCAGAAAAGCGGGAATTAACCATTTATTCTTATCTTTCCAGTCAAAAGGCATTTTTTTTGTTTTAATAAAACCATAAATCAACAAAATAAGAAAAGGAAGATACCCTTCAATATAGTTCAATAAAATGTTTGCCCAGGCGAGCGGATTTAAAAAGTGCTGGCCGCCTGAGGCATGGCTGATATCCCCCGTGCGGAATAAGAATTTTTCACGGGCATAATCAATATAAGCTTGCCACCCACTGATTTGCGAGTATTGCCAGAGAGTCAGTATGATTGCGGCTGCCGTGACCAGAATTACTGTCAAAGCCATAGCCTTTATGCGTTTCTGTTTCCATCTTAAAAGAGTGTGAACGGCAAGAGAGAAAGAGAAAAATATACCCAGCCATTCTGTGTAAATCGTGAAAAACAGGGCTGCCCCCAGAAGAAAAATCCATCGGTATTTTCTGTCTGCCAAAAATTTTAAAAAGAAAAAAAGACTGGCTATGAAGAACGGCTGAACAATCGTATCCGACATATAAACATTAGCTTGAAACCATAAAACAGCAGGTGAAAACAAATAGGTGATAGAGGCAGCTAAAGAAGAAAAATCCAGGGCGGTTTCATCTTTATCTTTCAGGATTAACCGGCAAATAAGAAAAATTAGAAAAGCGCTGACCAGGTGGAAAAAAAGATTAAAAATTTGAAGCCCTAAAATATTTGGATAAATCCCCGCGGCTTTAAAAAAAAAGTAGGGCAGAATGAAAGCAAAAGGCGGAAAAGAAAGATAATAAAGATTGCCGTTTTTATCCCGAAGAGCAAGGCCATAATTAATATTTTTATCTGCCGGCTTGCTGTAAGTCAGGCAAGGGCTAAAAAAAACATTCCATGGCCCTTCTTCATAAAATATCTGTATATGCCGAAGAGAAGTAGATGTCAGCCATTCGTGATGAACACTCAAAGGCCTGTTTAGAAAGGGCAGCCGTAACAGGACGCTGATTAAAAAAAAGAAGAGCAATATTCCAATATTTCTTTTCAATATAATTTCCTGGTTAAATTTATAAAATAAGATTATAATAGAAAAAATGCGAAAAATCAAATAGAGGTTTATAATAAGAACTCAAAAAAAGGAGAGGCAACGTGTCTAAACTGTTTTTTATCGGGACTATTCTTTTTCTTTTTTGCTCTTTGGGCTTTGCGGAGACTAATGATAGTGCCGTAAATACAATGGATTATATTGACAGCCAGACAAACGAGAACAAGCCATTTTTTCATAATTATATTGGTATTTATGGCGGTTTAACTACCGGTTATGGAATATCTTACCGTTACTGGAATGATTGGGGAATTCAAGTGGTTTTTGCTCCCTATATCAGTTCTTCTCAGGTTGTGGTAGATTTAGGTGTAGTGGGGCTAAAAGATCTCTCTTATTCCAGATGGTCGAAATTTTTTTTATACCTGGGAACGAGTGTTACTTACAATTATTATTCTGCTTATTATGGGTATTATGGTTCAGCTTCTCCTTATAGTTATTTTAATATTAATGTTGGTTGCGGGCCAGGAATGGAACTGATTTTATTGGATAATATTGGGTTGGACCTAATGTTCGGAATTGGCTTGTATAATCAAGTGACAGACAAGGTTTCTACAACTATGAGTTTTACGGCTGAGGGCGGGATATTTTATATGTTTTAAAACTTTGACTTTTTCTTTGTAATATAATAAATTATAGAAAAAAGAGCAGGCTGGAGAAACGCCCTGCCTTATGGCGGGGAGGAAAGTCCGGGCATCAAAAAGCAGCGGGCCGGTTAATGGCCGGGGTTCTGTCTTCGGACGGGAAACGGAAAGCGCCACAGAAAACAGACCGCCCCCTTTGTAGAGACATACGGCCGTATGTCTCTACAAAGGGGGTAAGGGTGAAAAGGCGGTGTAAGAGACCACCGCGGATTGCGTAAGCAATCCGGCATGGCAAGCCCCCCGCAATGCAAGGTTAAATAGACGCTTATCCTACTGCTTTGTAGGCGTCCCTCACCTTTTTTGTAGAGGCGTAAGGCCGTACGCCTCTACAAAAAAGGTGAGGGACGAAAAGCGCGGGTAAATCGCTGGATTTTGTTTGTAAAAACAAAACTAGATGGATGTTTCTCTGTCACAGAACCCGGCTTACAGGCCTGCTCTATTATTAAATTTACGAGTAATTAGTTGCGAGTGACGAGTTATAAGCAACGTACTATGTAACTCGCTACTCATCACTCGTATCTGATTTTAAGGTGGTATGCTATGAGTGTATTACCCGTTGATCTCCAGGTTTTATTTTCAAAGGCTTCTGAGCATTCGGAAAATATAGCGCGTCAGTCAAATTCCAATCATATTATTAGTGTTGAGGGTTATGAGAAAATTCATAAGCAAAGTAAGGAAACGGATGAGAAAGTGAGCAATTTAGATGAATATTCTCAGGATTTTACTAAAATCAACCCTGAAGGGAAAAGAAAAGAGGAACAGGCGCGAAAAAGAAAGAAAAAACTAAAAGAGAATGAAGAAGACACGGAGGATAATAAAAGAGCGCCCATGGAAGAGGGAAAGGGCGGAATTATAGATATTATTGATTGATAAAGTTTTCTCCTTTCTTAAAGATATAATTTTTCTCTTTAAACAAAGTAATGCAGGCTTTCACTGCTTTTTCGTCGTAAAATTTTCCCTTATTTTTAGTGATTTCTTCCAGAGCTTTCTCTATTCCCAGAGCGGCACGGTAAGGCCGGTGAGATGAAATAGCTTCTACTACATCAGCAACGCAAAGTATTTTAGCTTCTATGCGGATTTGATCGCCGCTGAGGCCGAGCGGGTAACCGCTCCCGTCTAGTTTTTCGTGGTGCTGGTGGACAATGTCCGCGATGGGCCACGGAAATTCAATGTTCTTCAAGACATTGTATCCTATAGCCGGGTGCGTTTTAATCAATTGAAATTCAATATCTTGAAGCCTTCCGGGTTTGTTTAAAATTTCCGATGGGATGCAAATTTTCCCTAGATCATGAACCAGGCCCGCCATTCTGATGCTTTCCACAATTGACTTTGAAAGCCCCATCTCATCCGCGATGCCTCTGG
This sequence comes from Brevinematales bacterium, assembly GCA_020052515.1. Taxonomy (GTDB): domain Bacteria; phylum Spirochaetota; class Brevinematia; order Brevinematales; family JAOACQ01; genus JAGVOW01. Next base: position 21,864 of record JAGVOW010000019.1, read on the forward strand.
CCAGGTCAGAAACTCGCCGCTGATGGCCGGCTGTGTAGGGGTCTCTCGTTTCCAGGATAAGAGCCATGGTTTCAATGTAGCCTTCCATTGCCTGGCGTATGCTTGTCAGACTCAAGTTGAGATTGTTTTTTTGTTCCTGTACTTCTTGAAATAAAATAGAACTCTGTAAGGCAATACTGATTAAATCTCTGAGTATTCGGTATATCCTTCTTTTTTCTTCGGGAACCATTTCAATAATCATGAATCCTAAATTTTTCAGGGATTCTACTAAATAAGAAAAACGTTTCTTTTCAGGAAAACAATTTTTTGGCAGCAGTTTTTCTGAAAAAATATACTTTTCCCAATGACTGGGGTCTATGATTCCGGATTCATTGAAAGAAAGGACTATTTCTGCTTCCTTATCCTTTGTTTCTGAGTACAAGGAAATAAAGCATGTTTTGATTCCAACTTCCGGAAGCCTTCGGTTCAAAACATCGATCTGATGGGATTTGTCCAGAATATAATAAAGCTGCTGTTGAAGAATATTATTGATAAACCAATGGACTCCTAAAATTTCGTCCTGAGAGTAAATAGTGTTGTGAATAAATTCCTGGCAGAATAAAACAATCGAATGGTAGAACATATCTTCCGCCGCGGAAATTTTTTTTGCGTCTGTTATCATGGGAAGAATCGTAGAACGGAAAGCGGAAAACAAAATATGGAAAGAATTCCTTGAGTTTGTCGAGGAAGTTTCAGTGCTGGCGATTTGATTGACAAGTTTGTAAAACTCTTCTTTTTTATTTTTTTCTATGCCTTTTAAAAAAGCAGTAAAAAGATTCTGCGTTATTTTTTTTGAAGGGACTTTTATTTTATGATAAGATAATTTTTTTATAAATTGATCTGTTAATAGGGAAATATTATAATCGTTATCTAAATTTTCCAGCAAAGGTAAGGAGCAATCTTCTTTTTTGCCCTTATAAGATTTTATTGAGCAATAGTAAGAACAGGAATCCCGGATAATTAATTCGGAAGGAAGGACGATTTTCTGTTCTACTTTTTTATGTGAAATAAGGTCTAAAAGAGCTTGAGAAGCAATTTTTCCCTGTTCATAAAGCGGCTGAGAAATAGTCGTCAAGGCGGGAATAGAAAAAGCGCTGACGTTTAAATTGTCAAAACCAGTCACGATTACATCATAGGGAACGTAAATCCCTCTTTTCCTCAATTCTTCAATGGCGCCAATGGCCATGTGGTCATTTGAGGCAACAATCGCGTCAAACGAAACCTTTCTTTTATCCAGAAGTGTTTTTATTGCTTTTACTCCTGATTCAGGAAGAAAATCTCCTTTAACAACCAATTCATCCTGAAGAGGTATTTGGTGTAAATGAAGCGCTTCCTTGTATACCGAATACCTTTCCTGAGCATCATGGTTTCCTTGAGTGCCTTTAATAAAAGCAATCCTCTTGCAGTTGTGCGTGGTAATGATATGCTCCATCAAGTCCAGAAAACCTTTTCGGTTTTCGATCAACACGCTGGGAATGTTCTCTATTTCATAACCGATGCTCACAACAGGAAGGGGAGAAAAACTTTGACAGAAATATTTGATAGATTCAGAGCTGCAATCTCTCGCGATAGTAGCGGCAAGGATAATCAGCCCGTCTAAATTGTTTTTATTGACCAATTGATAGATTTTGTTCTGGTAAATCTCATATTGAAAATAGGTTTCAATAGCGCCGCCTTCAAAACACAATAAATTGATGTCGTTTTCTTCCACAAAGTTAATTACGCCTTTTAATATATTGGACTGATAAGAGCTTTCTATGTTATCAACAAGAAACCCAAATGTTGGCCGGTATTTTGATTTTTTAGTTACCATAAATTAACTACCTAAAACTATACTACAGTGGGGCTTTTATAGTTACCATTTTATTATGGGCAGTTTTAAAATAAACCTTTCTGTCATTTCATTCGAAATGACTTTTTAAAGCCAGTTTTTAGAGCTGCCCTTATTATAAATGATAAGACTTTTTTATCAAGTAAATTTTAGTTATAGGGACGAAATGACAGTTCCCTGTTTTACCTTGACAGAAAGAAATTGTATGTTAAAATAAATCGCATTTGAGTTTCAATTGGCTGGAGTTTTTTATGTGGGAAAATCTGAAACTATTGACCAAACTTCTGATAGGTATGGGGTTGGTTGCCTTTATTAATTTAGCCTGGATAGGTTTTGCGAATTTCTATAACGCTAAAGACATGCTAAAAAATTCCTCCTATGCTGAACTGCATAGCAAAAGTTTTTCTGTTCTTTTGCTAGTGGAAAGTTATGTTCACTCGGAATTGAAAAAATACCTTTTGACAAAAGTAGAAGACTCTAAAAACATGATTCAATTCTATTATAATTCATATCGGAGTGAAAAAATAAGAGAAAGAGAAGCAGAGAATAGAATAAAAGATTTAATTTTAGATAAAAATTTTGGTAAAGTAGGAGAAACCGGTTATCTGGCGGTGCTCGATGGTAAAGGAAAAACGGTGTTTCATTCAAAATTTTCCTCCGGTACAGATCTGAGCGGATTTAGTTTTGTTAAAGAAGCAGTTGAAAAAAAATCAGGTTTTTTTACCTATTTATGGAAAAATCCGGGAGAAGAAACGGAAAGGCGTAAAGTTGCCGCGGTTTCTTATTTTGGGCCATGGGATATGGTTATATGGGCTACCACTTACTTATCCGAATACAAAAGCATGCTGGATTTTGATCTTTTGAGAGAAAAAGTTCTTTCCTATAGAATCGGCAAGACAGGTTATCTTTATGTAATGGATGACAAGGGAAATCTAATTGTTCACCCCGAATTGGAAGGAAAGAATATTTATGATAGTAAAGACGGACAGGGAAGGTATTTTATTCAGGAAATGTGCAGTAATAAAAATGGTGAAATTAGTTACTTATGGGAAAACCCTGAAAAAGGAATGAAAAAAATAAGAAAAAAGATTGTGGTTTATCATTATTTTGAAGAGATGGGGTGGATTGTCGCGGCTACAGCTTATGAGGATGAATTGTATGCTCCTCTGGGAAAGCTTGCTAATCATATTGTCCTGATATCCCTGTTTGGGCTTCTGGTTTTGTTTGGTTGCGGTTACTTCCTGATAAGGCCTGTTATGAAAGGGCTTGAGGCAATCCGAAAAAAGCTCACAAACATTGCTTCCGGTTCTGAAAAGGCGGACTTGACGAAAAGGCTCGATCTTAAATACAAGGACGAGATCGGTGAAATAGGCTCCATTATCAATAACTTGCTGGAGCGGTTGAATCTCGATATATTACAGGTAAAGAAAGCGGCAGAAAATGTAAAGCTTTCTTCTGATCAATCAAAAGAAGTAATAGAAAAAAGCGGCTCGAATTTTGATGACGTCAAGGCAAGTATTACAAAAGTCGACGCGCAGATTGAAAGCTATACGAGCGGTATAGAAGAACTTTCGGCGACATTGGAGGAAATGTCGAAAAATATTGAAAGCATTATGATTAGTATGAATAGGCAGGCTTCGGCAGTTGAGGAAGGCGCCAGTTCCATTGAGGAAATGGTGAGAAATATAGAAAATACAGCCAGCATGTCGAAGAAAACATTTGATTTGTCTAAAAATTTGAATAATGTAGCAAATGAAGGCGGGGAAGCGGTAAAAAAATCAATAAATTCTATTCGTGAGGTTTCTGAGTTTTCGCAGCAAATTTTAAAATTGTTGGGGCTGATTACCAATATTTCTAAACAAACCAATTTGCTGGCTATGAACGCCGCAATAGAAGCGGCTCATGCGGGTGAAGCCGGCAAAGGTTTCGCCGTAGTCGCGGATGAAATCCGCAGGCTTTCAGAAGACACCAACAAAAATGCTAGAGACATTGGTGAGGTAGTAGGGACCATCGTAGGGAGAATTGATGAGTCGGTTAAACTTTCTGAAAAAGCTGGAGTAGGCCTTGATACCATTACAGCATATTCTAACCAGAATGTGGAAATTATTAATCAGTTGAATCTGGCAATGGCGGAGCAAAACCATGGCGCTAAAGAGGTGTTGAAGGCTACTCAAGAGCTGGTTAAAATTACGGAAGAAGTGAAGCTTGCAATGACCGATCAGAAGGCGGCTATTGATGAATTTGGACAGGCTTTACGTGATTTAAGGGATTTATCCCTTGATAACAAAGAAGACATCAAAAATTATCTGGAAAAGTTGTCAGAAGTTTTGCCTTTATTGAACCGGATCAAAGTAAATATTCATGAAAACCAGAATCAATCCCTTGTGCTTCAGGAGCTGGTAGGGAAATTTCTTTTAGAAGATAAAGGAAATGAAAAAACAGAATTGAAGCTGGTGGAATAATTAGGAAAAAGTATGAAAAGAAACAGACTGATCGGGCTTATTGATATTGGTTTTCACTCAGTGAAAATGTATATTGGAGAAGTCGAGCGGAAAAAAAACATTCGGAAAATTGAATATCTGTGGGTGCCCATAGCGGTTGGAAAAGATATTCTCAAGCAGGGGACTTTAAGCAATCCGGTCATTCAAGAAGTCATTCATATTATTAAAAATTTTAAAGAAGTGATCGATTCTTATTCTGTCAGCCAGTATAAAGCGATTGTTTCCAGCAGTATAAAAGCCGCCGGCAATGCTGAAGTCTTGATAGAACGGGTGTTGAATGTCACGGGCATAAAAATTGAAATTGTAGAGCCGATTGAGGAAACGCAGGCGGTCTACGAGGGGATCAAGCTTTTTTTGAAAGAGCGTTACGGTTTTCTGGATAAAAACTTCCTTATTTTTTCGCTGGGCGGCGGTTCTACTCAAATTATTCTGCAGTCTAAGGGAAAGATCGTCTTTTCTGAAACCCACCACATCGGTACATTGCGAATGATCAAAGATTTGGATTTTTCGCAAAAATCTTTCCAGATCAATCTCAGGCCTTTTTCTCTCAGTTTTGTTCAAACTTTAAAGCGTTTCCCCGGCATCAGTAAAATCGACGGCTTTGTCGGTATAAATGATGATGCCCTTTCTCTGGTGCAGAAAGTATTTAGTGATTTTCTGGTAAAGGATTTTTATCGAATTCCCAGGGAAGAATTCAACCGTTTTTTCTATCAAATAGAAGCTATGCAGCTGGACAAAATAAAAGAGAAATTTCAATTAAATGATAATCTTTTAAAAACGGCAAAAGCGGCTATTCTGATGCTGGGGATGTTTTACGATTTAACATCGGCTAAAACAATCCTGATCCCGAATGTCAGCAATTCTTTCTTTATGCTTTATAAAACAGCCTTTACTAAAGTGAATTCACAGGATATTCAGCCAGGTGAGCGGGAAAACATTTTTTCTTCCGCTATAGCGATCGGCAAAAAATATCAGTTTGATGCGGAACATGCGTTTGAAGTGAAAGAATTGGCCCTTTCCATTTTTGATGGCCTGCAGGAGCATTATCATTTTAATGAAAAGGAAAGGGTGTATTTAGAAACTGCATGCATTCTTCATGATATTGGGATATTTGTCAGCCCTACGAATCATCATAAACATTCCGCGCAGTTGATCCGGTCTTCGGAAATTCTTGGCCTTCAGCAGAACGAAATGGAACTGATCGCGCAGATAGCCCGCTACCATAGAAAATCCTCACCCAAGGCATCCCATGATGAATACAGTGAACTGCCGATTGAGGAGAAATTGATAGTATCCCGGCTTGCTTCTATTATCCGCATCGCTGATGCGATGGATAGTACCCACAGCCAGATTGTGGAAGGGTTAAAACTGCGTTTAAGCGAGGAAGAATGCGCGATTGTTATAAAGATAAAAGGGAATCACTATGAATATATGGAATTGTTAAAAGGGGCGGTGAAGAAAAAAGCGGACTTGTTTGAGAGCTTCTTTGGTTTATCTGTGAATCTGGAGAAATGGGTATGAGCGAATGGATCAATCCGGAAAGTTTTATCAATCGCGAGTTAAGCTGGCTCAATTTTAACGAAAGAGTGCTTTACGAGGCGAAGGAAAAAAGCAACCCTATCTTAGAAAGAATGAAATACCTTTCGATCGTTACATCCAATCTGGAAGAATTTTTTATGGTCAGAGTGGCTGTTTTGAAGAGGCAGAATGAAGCGGAATTGGTAGAAAGCTTGAAAGATTTTCAAACGCCTCAGGAGCAGTTGACGCTGATCCGTGAAAGGGTCAAAAAAATGCATCTGGATCAATATGATTTGTTTACCCATGAGATTTTAGAAGAATTGAAAAAACAGGGAATTTCTTTACTGTTAAAAATGGAAGAAATCTCTGATTTAAAGGAAGTTTTAAGCCCGGTTTTTGAAACGCAAATAAAACCTCTCTTGACGCCTTTGTCTATAGGGCCTGCGCATCCTTTTCCGTCACTGATCAGCGGAAGGCTTTATTTATCAATTGGCTTAACTCCCTTACCAACCGGCAGCGCGCTTGAGAAAAGCAGGCTTTCATTCATCGAGGTGCCGAAAGCGAATGTTTTCGGGAGGTTTTTTAAATGTGAAAATGCTTATATTCCTTTAGAGAATATTATTAAACTTTTTTTAGACCGGATTTTTATGAATTATCAGGCTACTTCCGCTCATGTTATACGGATTACCCGGGATGCGGATATCAGTATTCAGGAGGATGGAGCTTCTGACCTTCTTTTAGAGATTGAATCGAGTATCAAAAAAATGCACCGGCGCTCGGTTGTCAAACTCGAATTTGAGTCAGGTATTCCGGAGAAGATTTTGAAAGTCATTATGAGCAAAAACACTATTCAGGAAGAAGAATGCTATGAAGTACCGGGTGTTTTGAATTTAAAGGATATTATGTGGTTTTACGAAAAGAGCGAGCGGGATGATTTGAAATTCAGCCCCATTCATTCCATTGCCCCGATTGAATTTAAGAATAAGGATATCTTTTCGGTGCTGGGCGAAAGCGATAGAATACTTTTTCATCCCTACCATGCCTACGATCCGGTAATAGAATTACTGGCAAAGGCGGCTGAGGATCCAAATGTATTAGCCATTAAACAGACGCTCTATAGGACCAGCTCGGATTCAGCCATTATCAAAGCGCTCATACGGGCAGCGGAAAATGGGAAACATGTGTCGGTGGTGGATGAGCTGAAAGCGCGTTTTGATGAGAAAAGGAATATTGAGTGGGCCAGAAAACTCGAAGACGCGGGTGCGCATGTGACCTATGGGGTGGAAGGGCTCAAAACGCATGCGAAAGCCTTAATAATTATTAGAAGAGAGAATAACAGCATTAAACGCTATATTCACCTTGGTACGGGAAACTACAATGAAGCGACCGCTAAATTGTACGCGGATTTCAGTGTTTTTACCTGTGACGATCTGCTGGGCGAGGATATTTCTTCGCTCTTTAACCTGCTGACCGGCTATTCGCTGGCTTCCCATTGGAACCACATTACGGTTTCACCGATGGATTTGAGGAAGAAATTCCTGAGATTGATAGAAAGAGAGCGCGAAAACGCTTCAAAAGGGTTGAAGGCAAAAATGACCGCGAAGCTGAACTCCCTTTCGGACCTGGAAATTATTGAAGCGCTGTACCGCGCATCGAACGCGGGCGTGAAGATCAAACTGATTGTCAGGGGGATTTGCTCTCTGGTGCCGGGTTTAAAGGGATTGAGCGAAAATATCAGCGTGATCAGCGTTGTGGGGCGTTATCTGGAGCATTCGCGGGTTTTCTCTTTCTACAACGCGGGCGAAGAGGAAATTTATCTTTCGAGCGCGGATTGGATGATCCGGAATCTGGACAGAAGGGTGGAAATTCTTTTTCCCATTCTGGATGAAAAAGGCAAAGAATTTATCAAGCAGATTTTAAAATTGCAGTTTGAGGATAATGTAAACGCATGGGAGCTCTTGCCGGACAAGACCTATCGGTTGGTGCTGAAAAAAGCGGAGAGAAAGGACAGCTTTGAAGAAACCTATCAATTCATTAAAAAGCTGGAAAGCTCAAAAAAAGAATCAAAGGGAAAGACAATTGAAATCAGGCCGATCCGCAGTGTGGAGAATGGCTGACGCCTCACCCCCGGCCCCTCTCCAAGTCTGGAGAGGGGGAGGAAGGCCAGGTAAAGGGAACCACGAAAGTTACTAAAGTTTTCTGGGACGTTTTTCCGCGAAGGCACGCGAAGAAACGCGAATGGGTGCAAGAAATTTCGCATATACTTATTCTTAGCGTCGCTTGGCGTGGCTTAGCGGAAGATCAACTATCGATGGAGAGAAAATATGACTGAAAAACGCAAGAAAGTATTTCTATTAGACGGGACAGGTTTGATTTACCGGGCTTATTATGCCTTTATTGCCAGGCCGTTAACGACTACAAAGGGCGAGAATGTCTCAGCGCTTTTCGGCTTTCTCAAAATGTTGATTCAGATTGTCCGGGATTTTTCCCCTGACCAGCTGGTGATTGCTTTCGACCTTTCGAGGGATACTTTTCGAAGGAAGATTTACCCGGATTATAAAATCCACAGGGAAGAAACACCCCGCGATCTCAAAGAGCAGATTCCTATTACCATTGAGCTGGTGCGGAAAATGGGGATTTCTGTCCTGGAAAAAGAGAATTATGAGGCGGATGACATTATTGGTACTCTGGCCCAGAAGTTTAAGGAAAAAAGTGATGTCTACATTGTTTCAGGTGACAAGGATTTGCTACAGCTTGTGGAGGAGGGTGTTTTTGCTATTCGCCCTCAAAAAGGCATCAGCGAAACGCTGCTCTTAGGCCGCAAGGATGTAAAAGACTCTATTGGGGTTTTCCCGGAACAGATTCCGGATTACCTGGCCATTGTAGGAGACACTTCGGACAATATTCCCGGGGTGAAGGGCATTGGTGAAAAGGGGGCGCAAAGCCTTCTGTCAAAGTATGAGAATCTGGAAGAAATTTATAAGCACATTGACGAAATCCAGGGAGCGGCGCAGAAGAGGCTTCTGGAAAACAAGGAAAATGCTTTTTTAAGCAAGCGGCTGGCTATTTTAGAAAAAGAGTTAACTATCAGTGAGACGATCGGGCCTTTAGAAAGGGAGAAATTTTTAAACCCGGAAGTCCTGGAAAAGCTCGAATATTATCAGCTTTCCTCGATTGTTTCTGACTTGAAAAAACTGTCTTCCTCTGAGAGCCTCTTTGCGGAAGAGAAAACTGCCGCGTCGCAGGCCTTTCTCTCCGGCAATTATTCTCTAGTCAGAAAAAGAGAAGAACTTTTTTCTTTGATTCAGAAAATCCAGAGAAAAAAAATATTTTCTCTGGATACCGAGACCACTTCGGTTAGCCCCATTGAAGCCGAATTGATCGGGATCTCTGTTTCATTTGAAGAAGAAGAGGGTTTTTTTGTGCCCATTCTCTATGATACACCGCGGGATTTTGACGCGTTATTTGCCCTGGGGCAATTTAAGATTATTCTCGAAGATGAGTCTATCCGGAAAATCGGGCAGAATATTAAATTTGAGATTGAGGTGTTTAAAAACTTCGGAATAAATCTGAAAGGGGTTTATTTTGATACGATGATAGCGGCGTACCTTTTAAATCCGACCCGTACGCACAACAACCTCGAAAGCCTCCTCTCTGAGTATGTGGGCTTTCAGAAGAAACCTTACCGGGAAGTTTTGAAGAATGTACTGAAGAAGGACAAAACGCTTTTAGACATTCCCATTGAGGAAGTGGTGGAATACGCGGCGGGGGATTCGGACGCGGCCTTGAGGCTGACTCATCATCTGGAGCCATTGATAAAGAGCCATCGATTGCAAAGTGTTTTTTCTGAGATAGAAATGCCTCTTCTGACGGTGCTAGCCGTGATGGAAAGAAATGGTGTGAAGATTGATACTAAAAGGCTTGAGGAGCTTTCGTTAGAATTGGAAAAGCTTCTTGGGACAGCGCAGAAGAAAATCTATCATCTGGCGGGAAGGAATTTCAACATCAATTCGCCGGTACAGCTTTCACAGCTTCTTTTTGAAGAATTGGGCTTAGAGCCGGTAAAGAAGACAGAGGGCGGCAAAAATTCAACCGATGAAGAAGTCCTTTCTATTCTGGCCAATACCCATCCTCTGCCAGCGGAAATATTGAATTTCAGGACTTATTCAAAACTCAAGGGCACTTATGTGGACGCGCTGCCGGAGCTGATTTTGGGGAAAACAGGGAGAATTCACACGAGTTTTAATCAGACCATCACCGCTACAGGGCGGCTTTCTTCCAGCGATCCGAATCTGCAGAATATCCCGGTCCGCGATGAGGTCGGCCAGAAAATCCGGGAGGCTTTTATCGCAGAGGATGGCTGCTCTTTGATCAGCGCGGATTATTCCCAGATTGAGCTTCGGATACTGGCTCATTTCTGCGGGGATGAAAATATGAAACAGGCTTTCAATGAAAACTTAGATATTCATCGGCATACCGCCGCGCAGATTTTTAAGATAAAAGAGAATGAAGTGACGGATGAAATGCGCCGCCGGGCCAAAAGCGTAAATTTTGGAATTCTCTATGGCCTTTCTCCTTATGGCCTTTCCCGCCAGATCGGGATTTCCATGACCGAAGCGAAGCTTTTCATTGAAAGCTACTTTCAGAGCTTTCCTCGCGTGAAGGGTTTTGTGGACCGGGTGCTTCAGGAAGCTAAGGATACCGGCGAAGTCAGGACTTTATCCGGCCGGTACCGGAGATTTCCAGAGCTGATGGGCAAAGAGATCAAAGATAGCGGCCATTTAAGCGCTTCTCAGCGTATGGCTTTGAATACGAAGATCCAGGGCACGGCTGCCGATATTATTAAAATGGCGATGATAAAATTGCAGGATTATCTGGATGAAAACAATCTAAAAACCAGATTGATACTGCAGATTCATGATGAATTGGTTTTGGAATCCCCGGATGAAGAGGCTGTTTCTATGCAGAAGGCCCTGAAGGACACAATGGAAGGGGCGTTTTTGCTGGATGTGCCTTTAACCGTGGAAGTAGGCAGCGGTAAAAACTGGTCAGAAGCGCACTGAGAAAGGAGGAGACACTTGAAAAAGATTATTTTTGGAATGATTTTGCTTTTTACTTCTGTTTTTTTTGTTTATGGGGAGAATCAGGTAAGCCGCATCGGCTCGAAGGTTTTGATTATTCCTTTGGTCAATGAAAGTGATACAAAGCAGTACGCCAATTCGCATCTGATTCAGTCGATTCTTTTTAAGTCTCTTTATTGTTTTCTGGGGGTTCTTCCATCCATTTCTGTGCCGGATGAGAAGGAACTGAAGACGATCCAGTGGGATTCCAACCGGATTGGCAAAATCGCGGAGGAAAATAAAGCGGATTTTATTCTTTTTGGCGATTACCACTTGAGCGGGAAGAAAACCAATCCAAACGCGGAGATTCATGTCAGGATATGGTCTTTCAGCAAGAAAGAAATGATTTTTGCTAAGAATTATGAGACTTCCACAGACATTGAATTGTTTGACACGGTGGATAAAATAATCGGCGAAGGAGCGGAGGGAATCCTCAATACAAAAGTGGACATCGCTTCCATTTCCTTTGGAAGTTTCAAGATCGGCGTTGAGCCGCATTATATTTATTTGAACAACAGGCTGATCGCGATCGCTACCAATGGCCAATTTTCTTTGACTCTCCGGGTGCCCGCTGAAACAAAATACACTGTTGTTGTATCCAGGCTTTTTAATCACTCGATCGAAGAACAGCAGAGCATTGCCCCAAAATTGCTGGAAGAAGGGTTTAATTTTATCAAAATCAACCCGATTATTTTATCCTATCTTCAACCGGTATTCAGCAGTGAGTTGACGTTAAAAGCGGGAGAAAACGCGGGTTTTTCTTATGAATCCGAAGGGCATGTTGAAATTTTTCCAATTCGCAACAGGAGATGGAATAAAAAATACTACGCTTTTCTAAATCAAGTCCTGGTCAGTCAGGAAAGCAATGAGCTGACCTTGCCGGGAGGCGTTTTTTATGAGTACAAGCTGCTTGACAATTTTTCCAATAAAATATTCCAAAAGAATTTCTTTCTAGCTTCCGATATCGGGAAAAAATACCGCGATTCCCACATGGTTTTTCTTCCAAAGCAAAAAAATATTCTGGTTCCAAAAGAAAAGGGGATTTTGTGTGATGATAGCTCGTATCAGTTTTCGCTTGATTTGCTCTTCGGCCGCAGTTTTACCAGAAGCGGGTCTTTTTCCGGCGGGGGGATTCAGGGGAAGGCTTTTTTTTATGTCAGCCCGGTTTATGGCTCATGGAACCCAATTGGGTTTGGCATTGAATTCATAAGGCTGGGAGAAGGCTCTTACTCTTACCTTACCTTTTTCACCAATTATGATATAAAGCCCGCGTATACCAGCCTGCGCTTGATCGGCCAGCTGTATTTCTTTGACATCGAAACTATGGCTATCAGGGGTGAGGCGGCTGTCGGTTTTGAAGGCATTGAAAGCATTATGGCGGTAAATTCAAATACCTCTATCACCAATAGAGAGTTCCGGCTTTTCTTCTCGCCCGGTTTGGGGTGTCTCTTCCAGATAACGTCTGAACTGAAATTGGACGCGTCGCTAAATCTGAACATACTTCAGGATAATTACCATGTGAATGAGCAATTTCAAGCCGCGAATTTTGACCAGGCCAGTTTCTGGCCGAAGATAGACCTGGCCGTTCTCTATCAGCCTTTTGGGCCTTTTCTGCTGGAATTAGGTGCAAAGTATTGGATGCTTCCGCGCGGGCGGATTACTGCTTCAGTGATTGATTCGGGCTCGCCGGTAAATATTATGGAACCGGCGCATTTCCTCTACTTTTATCTTGGGTTAAAACTGCAGTTTGATACGATGTAGTGATAACAACGAAAGAATAGGTCGAAGCAGCGGAGGAACAGCTCGTAGGAACGAAAAACGCCAAAATTCTTATATAATGGCGACTTGCTGAAAAAATTCCCGGATAAGATTACTGTCTTTTATTCCCCTTTCTTTTTCCACACCGCTCGAAATGTCGATTCCATAGGGATGGATTTTTGACAGTAACGCGAGGACATTTCTGGAGTTAATACCACCGGCAAGAATTATCTTTTTATTTAAAAATTCTTTCAAATCTTTCTCTTCTATATTTTCCAGTTCTACTTGCCTTCCAGTTCCGCCCAATTCACGAGAATCATATTTATCAATGAGATAAGCGCTTATCAGGCCGCTATCATTTTTAAAGATTTCTTCCAGAATTCCTGGGTTCAATTTTTCTAAACGGTAAGAGAGTATGACGGGCAGTTTTGATTTTCCTTTTAATTTTTCTATGAAATCGGAGTTGTAAAGGCAGGGATCAGCCAGTAATTGAATGGTATCTAACCCGGCTTCGAAGACGATAGAAAGTATTTCATCCATATTCTGACGCACAAAAACACCGGTTTTGTTAACAAAAGGAGGAAGTTTTGAGGTAATTTGCCCGGCCTTTAATGGAGTTATGTCGCGCGGGCTTTTTTCGTAAAACACAAAGCCCAGCGCGTCCGCGCCGCATTCCACGGCTGTCAGCGCGGACTCGAGTTCCGTTATCCCGCAGATTTTTATTCTCAAACGCATTTTTGGCTCCTTAGAACTCACCCCCCAGCCTGTAAAAGAGAGGGGGCTGGGGGGCTTTTCTTTAGCGCCTTCCGCATTACTTCAACAGGGGCTTTTTCTTCCGTCCAGATTTCAAATTGTTGTATGCCTTGATGCAGAAGCATTTCTATTCCACTGATGGCAACACACTTTTTGTCCTTCGCTCTTTTTAAAAACAATGTCTCTGCTGGATTGTAAATCAAATCCATCGCAATTCTGTTTTCAGGCATGCTTTCCAGGTCAAGCGGGGAAGAATTCACATCGGGTTTCATTCCAATCGGCGTAGTATTTACGACAATGTCTATTTTGTCTTTCCAGATTTTCCAGATAGAGATGTCAGCGGTTTCAATCTGGGATGTATCAAGGCCGGGAAATTTTTGAAGCAGGTTGTTTTTTATTTCTTCCCGGGAAGAAGCGTTTCTAGCAAGGATAATTAGTTTTTTCGGCCTGGCGTAATAAAACAAAGCAAAACATGCCGCCCTCGCGCTTCCGCCGGAGCCGATTACAGCGATTGTTTTTTCATCCACAATTGTTTCTAATGAAAGAGAATGGTAGAATCCATAGGCGTCAGTGTTTGCCCCAGCCAGCTTGCCGTTATTATTAACAATTGTATTGACCGATCCGATCATTCCAGCGATATCGGAAACTTCATCCAAAAAAGGAATAATAGCTACTTTGTGAGGAATAGTAACACTCGCGCCGCTGATTCCCAGTGCCTTTATGCCGGCAATGGCATTCCGCAGGTCGCTTACTTCAAAAGCGGTGTACACCGCGTTTATTCCCAGTTTTTGGAACGCGGCGTTATGGATAGCGGGTGAGAAAGAATGTTTGATAGGATTACCAATAATACAATAAAGCTTTGTGGCTGCGTCTATCATCGGGATTCCTCTTTTTCGATTAGAGCAATTTTATCCAGGCGCGTTTGATGCCGCCCGCCTTCGTATTCGGTGGAAAACCAGATGTCAAGATAACGGGAAATGTCATCCATTGTTCTTCTTCGCCCCGGCAGGACAAGCACATTGGCATTGTTGTGCCTTCTGGAATATTCCGCTGTGTATTCATCCATGCAAAGAGCGGCCCGAATGCCTTTAATCTTATTGGCCACGATGGAAGCGCCGACTCCGGAACCGCAGAGCACAACAGCCCTCCCGGATTCTCCTTTTGAGACAGACCTCGCGGCTAGCTTTATCGTATCGGGATAATCCATGCTTTGGGCAGAATCGGCGCCAAAATCCAGAATCTCAAATCCTTTCTTTTCGAGATAGGCCTTAATCTGTTCCTTGAGATCAAACGCGGCATGGTCTGATGCTATCGCGACTTTCATAACTTTACTTCCTTAATTAAAGCTCTTCAGAGGAAGCTTCGGAACTTGCTGTATTGGAGGAATCGTCTGGGTATTCTATTTCCGGGAAAGAAGAAGGAATAACCGTATTGGTAAACTCTTCTATCATCCTCTGGGCCGCCGGATCAGCGATCGGGTACTTAGAGAGCATCTCCTGCAGATTCTTTACTTCCACGTTCATGGTGTCGGCAAAGACTTTGTCTTTATTGACATTGGTGCTGGAATCGAAAGTCCTTTTAGCGTCGTTATATTTGTAGGTAGAAAGCTGTAATGCAATAGTCAAAAGAATGTCAGCCTCATTAGTTGAGATATCCCCAATAGATGCGAAAACATTGTTGTAGAGAGGGGTGCGCAGATTCGCTTTTGCCGGAAGGTAATATTGTGCGCCTGCTGAGTAGGGCTTAATATAAGCCCAGGTATTGTCTTTCATTTCTAAGATGTAAACCAATACGGGCGGTTCTACAGCCTGTTTTGATTTAGCGATATCACTGGGCGTGTCCCGGACGATAGAGGAATTCAAAATAACGCCTCTGGATAAGGGGTTTTTGACTATGCTTTCTTCATCTACCCACCCATTGACTGCCAGAAGAGGATGCTTTACCAGTAGCTTCACCTGGATCTGGTTTGCCGAATTTGTGTTTGTCGTAGATTTATTGAGATAAAGAAGTTTGTCGCCCCAATTCAAATAAGTAACAGTCCCGCCATTTTCCGCTTTGAAAGCAACATTGTGATTTTTAGGATAAAATAAGGCCCCGGAATTCATCCCGCAGGAAACAAGAAAAAAGAACGCTGTTAAAACTGCTAATCCTAATTTTGACATATTTTGCCTCCCGAATTATTGATAAATTATAAATAAAAATGACTTTATTGTAAAGTAAAAGAGCTTTTATTTCAGGGAGTCAATCGCTTTTTTCGCGATAGAGTAGGAAAAACCGTTTCTTGATAAGAAGGAAACTTGCTTTTCTGTGTCTATCTCATTGAGCCTATTACGAAATTTCTTGTTTAAGAGGCTTCCCGCTCTGGTTATCTCTTCTTCTTCGGTATAACCAGTTTCCATAAGGCTTTCTATGATCTCTGAAGCGACTCCTTTGCTTCTTAATTCGCTTTTTACCCTTGTTTTGCCCAAATTTTTATGGTTGGAGCGTTCCTCTATCCACATCTTCGCGAAAGCTTCATCGTCTAAAAGGCCTTCCTCTATCAAAGAAGAAATAATCTCTTCAACCACAACTGTTGAAAAGCCTTTTTCTTTTAAACTTTCCCTTACTTCTTTTATGCTTCTCGGGCGGTACCCGATGAACCGCCTGGCGGAAGCGAGCGCTTTTTCGGATTCATTAGAACAATTCATTTTTAAAACTCTCTTTGAAATGGCTTTTGGCGATGGCCTGGAATTCTTCCGGTTTGAGGCTTGTCTTCAGGCGCGAAAAAAGTTCGCCCGACTCTCTGCCGGAACCCTTCGGCAATGAAAGGCGCTTGCTTTTTTCTATTTCAGGAAACCATTGGATGAAATAAAAGCGCGCGATAATAGAAGCGGCCGCTACCGACAGATTTGCCTCCCCCTTTTCAATAATGAGCATCTCTTTAGGAGAAGCTTTTCTGATTTCCTTGTTCTGACTCTCAGATTGGGAAAATTTGTCCAGGATAATTTTGTCATAGGAATCTAAATCAAACCGGGCAATGAGATTTTTATATTCGCTTACCATCAGTAAATTCAAATTGGTGAGGCGGGCATAAAGTGGATTGTAATCTTCGGGTAGAATGATTCTTACTTTGAAAAGGATTTTATCTTTGAGTCCATTAAAAATTTTTTGTATTTGAGAGTCACTCAGTTTTTTTGAGTCCACTACGCCCAAATCCTTAATTTGCTGAAAGTTTTCAGGCGTTACAATAGCGCCAGCCAGAACCAGCGGCCCAAAGTAGTCGCCCTTCCCGGACTCATCCAGGCCCAGAATCGACACAGAAGGATTCGCGGTGTTTTCTTCTGCTCCTGGAAACCAGGCGAGTGATTCTTTGACTGAGCTTTCACTGCCCTGAAAAAGCAACGTGCCTTTTTCATAGAAAATGATAGAGAGGCCGTTTTTACTCGCCCTCCAGAAGGCATGCTGGTGAGAAGAGAAGGTAAAGCCTTTGCTCGAAAGGAGTTGTTTTACAGAGTCTTTCTGGCCTTGTTTTAAAATAAGCTTGTAGTTCATAATAAAGTCCTTTTTATTTCCCGTTCTGTACAATCTGTTTCTGAATATCCTCGTACTGGTTGCCGAGATAGACTTTTCCTTGATAAATAGCCGCTATCTTCGCGAGCTGTGGAATCCCCATGGCCGTGGATTCCAGGAATATTGGCTCTAAATAGAGAATTTTATCCCCGATGGGGAAGAATTTCACATTTCCGCGGAATGTTTTAGCGCCCTTCTGCCCCCACAGGGTAAAAAGGCTGGACATGGTTTCATCCTGATTGATTTTTGCTTCTACCTGCATTGGCCCAAGGGCTGTAGATGGATTTTCCGGATAATGGAGCGCAAGCTTCAGGCCCTCATCGTAATAGCCGGAAACCCAGCCGGCCAGGTTTTCCCTCCCTCTGGGGGAAAAAGGCTCTGTGACACAGAATTGGGGCTTTGCCGAATTACTCTCAAGGACTGAAAAAGACTGCAGGACATAGTAAGGCTCAAAATTGGTGGTTTTTTCGCCGTAGATTTGCTTTGGGATTTCCCAGACATCCTCACTGTTGTAGAAACTGTCAGCGTTTTCGACATGGTACTTGCACAGCACTTCGGATTGTATTTTTAAGAGCACATAGGGGTAGCGGAAATGTTCTTTTAAATCGGATGGGATTTTTTTGCGGAAAAGTTTTGGGAAAAGAATCTCATAAGAACGTGCAATCGGGTCTTCTGGATCAATGAGATAATACTCGACATCTCCCGAATAAGCGTCGACGGACACTTTGACAGAGTTTCGTATGAAGTTCCATTTGCCGTATGGAGTGTCATACTTTTCCGCTAAAGGGAAACGCTCCGAAGCGGTGTAAGCGTCTATCAGCCAGAAAATTTTTCCATTGAGAATAACGGGGTAGGGATCGGTATCGTAAATGAAATAGGGAAAAATACTTCTTACTCTTTCCAGAATCTGCCGCCGGTAAATAATGCGGGAATCTTTTGTGAGATAGCGGCTGAATAAGATATTTTTCTCTTTCATGAGCAGAGTGAATAATAGTTTCTGGAAGAAGCCGTTCAATTTAATCCCTTTTTCAAGACGGTAGCTGGTGGTGATCCGGTTGGTAGCGGAGGTGTATTCAAATTCCTCAGCGGAAGTGCGCACAATAATGTAATTACTAGTCAGCTCGCCAAAGTAAATCTGCGGTTGGGTAATAGAAAAATTGGAGTAAGCGCTTTTTTCTTCAAGGTCATAGAGCCAGAACAGAGGGCCTCCTTCCCTGTCCGCCTGGTGTGATGGGGACAATACCGCTCCATACCCATGCGTGTAGCGCAGGTGAAGATTGTCCCAATTGAGCGAATCGGACGGCAAAGAGAGGACATTCAATTCCCGCGCTGACAATACCACCTGATTGAGCGCCTTGCCATTGGTAACGCGGTAAACATCCACATCCGCGTCCACAAAGTCAAAATAGGTCTTGATGCTTTGAATCTGGTTGATCACCTTAAGGTAGGGGTCGGTATCCCAGAGCCGCAGGGAATTAAACCCCGATTCTAAAGCGTTTTCCAGATTGTCATAGTTTTGATAATAGGCGGGTGTGAATCCCAGGCCGAAGGCGTTTCGTGTGGACTCGATGCGGTACTTTGAAAACTTCTTCTGCACCATCAGCTCATTGGGCTTTACATAAAAATTGTTGAGCAGAGGAGGATAAGCAAATTGTAGAATGAAATAGAAAAAAACCAAAAAGGAAGCATAAAGAAAAACTTTTCCGATAGGCAGCCCTTCGAATGAATGAAATAAAAGAACGGTAAAAAAGAGCAATAACAGTGCTATCCAGATGAGTGAGCCCACGAAATTGCCGTAAAAGGCGGAGAAATCCACTCCCAGACGGGCATGTGGCTGCCGGACAAACATTTCCATGGCGTTACTCAAAAAAAAGAGGAAAAAATGGATGAATGAAAGTATAAGGAAAACAATCTGCGAAAAGGCCAGCTTCAGTTTGCCGTTCTGAAACATTTTTTTGTCTTTATGAAACAGTACAGCGTCTAATATCAATAAAAGCAAAAAGAACAGCGCGAGCATGCCGAAAAGATTTTGAAGGAGCGGCAGGGCGGACTGGTAAAAGTAGGCGTCAATGTGAAAGACCGGGTCTTTGTAGCCGGAAAATATCCCAAAAGGGTAAAGCAGCAAAAGCTTCCAGTTCAAAAGCCCATTTATTCCGAAAGCAATCGAGATGAGCCAGGCCAACAGAAACAAGAGCCAATTCTTATGGGCCTGACGGATGAGAACGAACCAGAAGTAGAAAAGAAGCAATGAGAAAGCAAAAGGCAGAAGAAAAGCGGCGCATTTCAGCAGGATCAGCCGGTATAAAATGCTTGAAAACCCTATATTTCTCAGCCACATCCAGTCGGTCAATGTTTTAACAAAAAAGTTGTTGAAAACGAGTCCCAGGACAAAAAGCGCCAGAAGAGAGAACAATAGAATAAAAATAAACTTTAGAAATTTCTTCATGTTTTATCCTTCCTCTGGGCATAGGCGCGGTTAATTAACCGCGCCTATGCTTTACACTATTATTATATAATCTTCCCGCATAAAAAAGCAAAAAAAGAAGGGCATGGCTTACCTCACATTTCCCCTGGCGAGAGATGCGAAGATACTTAGGCAGAAAGCCGCGAAGATCTATAGGGCAAAATAATTAAGAGAGACAGTCTTTAATATTTCTTCAAAGTCTCCACAATAATTCTCAGCACCGGGTTGGTTAGTGTTCCTGAGTAAGCCATCTCCCCTCTTTTAGCGCGGTTGGCCAGAATAGCGAAGGAATAGGCTTCGTTTTTATCTTCCAGGATAATGTAGCCGACTAAAGAATTGACTCCTGGTCCGGGAAGTGTGCCGCTTTTGACCCATATTTTTATGTTGTCGGGCGGGACCGGATTGGAGGCATGGGGATGATGCCCCTGCCAGGCCAGTGTGGGAATAAACGCTTCCCTGATTTTTGGGTCTTTGTAGAAATAGTTCAGCATCTGGGCAAATTGATTCGCGCTTATGCGATTGTCCATCGAAAGGCCGCTTCCATCACCCATTTTGAAACTGTCCGGAGCTAAACCGATTTGTTCCTCGCAGAAGTTACACATGACCTCAATGCCTTTTTCTCTGGTTCCCGGCACAGAGTGAAAATAAGCCCCCAGGTCTTTTGTCAACATTTCCGCGATGACATTGTTGCTTTCTTGATTCATAATGGCCACAGCTTCTCTTAAGGTCTTAGTCTTGATTTTCAACAGGGTTTTTGCTTTCTCTGGAGCGGTTCCTTCTTGAAGCCGTCCATTAAAGGAAATACCCTTTTTCAGAAGCGTTTCTTTAAACAATGTCGCGGCATAAAGCCCGGGTCGGCTGACGCCCAGCCGCAAGTATTGATAGCGTTTGTCCCATTCTGTCACTGTGCCGAAAACGGAAAAGCTATCCCCCCAGTCTTTTTTAGTAAAAAGCATAGGAGGCATTCCCGGTTTCTCGGAACGGGAAACCTGAATTTTGTATTTCAATTGCGCGTATCCTGTTTCAGGAATCATCTTAAGGGTCGCTGGCGGGCCGTCTTTCAGATTTAAAATAATCCAGTTGTAGTTAATGGTCAGAGCGCAGGGAGGGGCGTAAAGGTGCCTCGCGTTATTGCCGAAGCGGTTTTCTTCCTGGTCTAAAAAGGACAAATCAAAAACAATGTTTCCGCTGATAGAACGAATGCCTTGTTTTATGAGTTCATCCGCGGTTGTTTCCCAATCCGACAGCGTCAGGCTGGGGTCTCCTTTTCCCACTAAATAAATGTCTCCTTTCAAAGTGCCGTTTTCCACATCTCCATTAATTAAAATCGGAGTTTCAAAACGGTAATCCGGGCCGAATTTGATCAGTGCGACCGCTGAAGGGATCACTTTGAAAGCGGACGCCGGTATATAAAGCCTTTCGGCATCATGGTTGTAGACAGTTTTCTTTCCATCCACACTCTGGATGACAATCCCCATATTTACACCCTGATAAAGGCTGCGCTTTAACTCCCGGTCAATGGAAGCCGTGAGAAGTTTTTGCAGATTGTTCTCGTTTGTCAGGGAGTAGCATAAAACCGACATAAACATAAATAAAGTAATGATTAACAAACATTGTTTCATATTTACCGCCTTTTTTATATGCCATTAATTGTTCTTTCGAATCAAGAAAGAAAGCAGATTGATTTCATTTTCCATATACCCTAATACCATCAATTCTTCTTTTGTCTTTCCCTGGCCGATCAGTTCGCGGATTTTTTCGCTTCTGGATAATTCAACCTGAACAGGTTTTGTTTTACGGGGAACTTCACGCTGGATAGGAGGCTTTTCTTTTTTGACTTCTGTTTTTTTCTTTTCCACAATCTTTTCAATGACAATGGGGTGGGAAGCGCGGGAAATTTTATCATCCATCTGGATCATCTTTTGATTGGCCTTCTGGAGAAGCTGTTCCAGCTCGGCAATTTTATCTTCGAGAATCTCAATGTTTCTGGCGGCCGCGCTGTTGAACTCGGTGATCAGGCCTTCCAATTCTTTTTTTGAGTCTTGAATAATAATATTCTCTTTAATGTTTTTTATCTTGTTGTTGGTGATAAAAAAAAGATAAAGAGCAATCCCGAAAATGACCAATGAAAAAAAGATACTCATAGTTCACCTGTTTTGCTGTTAAAAATTCTGAATTATTTTATTAGCGAACATCAAATGAGTCAATTATTTTGATTTCTTTTTGTTTTTTAAAACAAAGTAAAAAAATAATAAAAAATGTCTTTGGAAGTGCCATGAAATAAGGGTAAAATGGCAAAAAATGTACCCAAAGTAATATTGACAGATTGTCTCTGTTTCTCTTAAAATGATATCCCTAAAAATTTATTTTTACAAAATTTCAATTTTTGGAGTTTTAAACTGTAATATAAGGGGAGAAAAAAAA
>JAGVOW010000078.1 GCA_020052515.1 Brevinematales bacterium
CGTCCCCCTCTCCGCGCGCGGAGAGGGGGACGGGGGGTGAGGCAGATTAGCGACAATTTTCTTTCAATAAAACAGGAGCGTTTATGATTTTTTTCTGGAAAAAATTTCCCTTCTTATTTTTTATTTTCTTTTTTCTCAGTAGTGCCTTCTCGGTAGATCCAAGTATTTTGGAGCAGTGGAAAAAAACTATGAAATATGGAATTTCTTCCCAGCGTTCTGCTGTTATCAAAGGGATTGAGGATAATAAGGCAAGCGATGCCTATGGATTAATAGAAGAAGCCTTGAAGAGTGATCCAAATCCTGAAATTCGTGGAAGTGTTGTTTATACTATGATTAATTTGAAAATCGATAAAGAGGGTGTCTGGCTTTCGGCCCTTTCTTCTGAAAGCAATTCGGATGTCTTAAGAAAAATGGCTTTTGGTATCACCGAATTGAAAGTAAAAAATGCCGGGCCGAGGCTTTTTGAAATACTTACTAATAGAATTCAGAACACAAAGGATTCTGTTTTATGCGCTTCCCTTATCAGAGCTATCGGTACTATTGGTTACCAGGGGGCGAAT
Organism: Brevinematales bacterium; assembly: GCA_020052515.1. GTDB lineage: Bacteria > Spirochaetota > Brevinematia > Brevinematales > JAOACQ01 > JAGVOW01. The sequence goes on from JAGVOW010000078.1 coordinate 561, forward strand.
AGTTTTATTATTTCTTTGTTGACCAATGTAGAATATACTCCTGACATTCGGGGAGCGGCCGCCATTGCCGTCGGAGAATTAGGGGATGTAAAAATGATACCTGTTCTTCAAAATTTGCTGGAAAATACCGGGGAAATAAAAGAAGTGAGGATGTATTCCGCGTACGCTATTGGAAAAACTGGAGACAAACAGGCTCTTAGTGTTCTTTCTCCCTATATTGAAAATGAGAATGAAGATTTGAATATTCGTCTTTGGTCCATCGCGGGGTTAGCTTATGTCAAGGATCCTTCTGTTTACAATGTTCTCGTCCGTTTTGTCAAAGTAGATAATGTCAGGCTTCGTGTAGAGGCGATCAAAGCTTTTGGAAACTTAAAAGACAAAAACGCGGAGGAGATTCTTATTTTTAAGGCATTATATGATCCAGAGTTATCTGTAAAACGGGAAGCAAAAAAAGCTCTGCAGAATATGGGAGTGGATGTGGATAAGCTGGACAAAAGCACAGTTTCTTCTTCTAATAGCAATAGTAGCAGTGTGAGCTCCAGCAACACAAACACAGCAAAGGCGCCTGAAATAAAAGTGGAGAAGACCCCTGCTAAATCTAAAAGCCAGAAAAAATAAAAGATTCTTTGCTTTGCTCAGAATGACGGTTATTCGTCTATGGCCTTCTGTAAGGCCGGGAAAGAATCCATTCTACAAATCTTTCCATTTCTCGACTGTCGTTTTCTAATTTTATGCTCCATGCTTCAAAAGCGGTTTTTATCTCAGTTCTTCGCTCTAAATTCAATGCCTCTATTTTTTTCATAGCGTCCTGATTGAGGTCCTGGATTTTCTGGTGAATCAGGTTGAGTTTTTTGATAGAATCTACTATTCCCTTTGAAACTGTTTTGTCTGTTTTATACTTCTCCGCCAAATCCATTAGGTTCTGGCTTATTTCTTTTCTTTCTGTACTTAACTCCAGCCTGTTTGCCTTTGCGTCTAGAAAAACCTTCTGGATTTTAATGCGATATTTTTCTATAATCAAGGATATTTCAGGACTTGGAATAAAATCGTTTTCCCTTCCTTCAAAATTTCTTTTTGGCCCTTCCCCTTCAAACTCCGGCATACCCTGGGGGAAAAGGCTATTTGAAAAAACTAATAAAAGCAAGATAGAATAAATCATAAAATAAAATCTCTTTCCCATAATTTTTCCTCCTTAGAAATTTATATTTCCAGCGAGATGTTGTAGTGATAGTTCAGATCAGTCTCTTCATAATCATAATCGGTATTTACAGTGGCGTTCTCTTTAATGTGGTTGCTGACGGCATTGTTTGTAAGAAAGTCGGAAGTAAAAAAGTTGTCTTTCCGGTTAAAAGAGGCAATGGAAATTACTACCAAAATGGCCGCAATGCCCAGGGCGCCGCCTAATTTCCAGGCAAAAGGCCGAAATGGCTTAAATTCTTTACGTCTTTCAAATTCATTCCAGAGCTCAACAAATTCAATTCTTCTGGATTCTTCTTTCAGTTTCAAGCTGACCTTATAATAATGATAGCAGTCTTTGCATTCCGCGCAATGATTCTTTGTTTCGGATGGCATTTCCTTTAAATTTAGATCAATACTTTCCATTATTTTATTGCAATCTAATGAATTAAACATAATTGGCCTCCCACATTTTTGATAATTTTAATTTTCCTCTCCGGTAGTGCGATTTAACAGTGGAAAGGTTCATATTCATAATTACAGCAATCTCCACCAGTTTTTTTTCATCAATATCTTTGAGAATAATAATGTTTCTTTCATTTTCCTTCAGTTTTTGCAGTTCATTTTCAACAAAACGGTTTTCCTCTTGCCGGATAAAAGCTTCTTCAGGCGTTTCCAAATTCGAAATCCATTGTTCCTCATCTTCCGAATGAAGCAAAGGCAGCCATTTCTTCAACTTTTTACTCAAGAGCATTTTTTTTGCTTTATTAATGGCTATTCTTACGGCATAGCCCGTTTTGTTCTCAAAATTCAAAACTCTCTGCCATTTATCATAAATAATCATCATGGTTTCCAAAACTATGTCTTTAGCCGTGTCTCTGGATTTTACATAGCTCTTAACAATTCTGTACAAAGTGTTTTGATTTTCCTTAAAAAATATTTCAAACTCACTCGCGGCCTTATGCCCCATAGTTTCTCCAAAAAAAAGCATTACTCCATTTATCGACCAGACATATTTATTAAGTTAATAAATAGCTAAAAGGTTGCGGAAAAACAGGCAGCCCTGATTTAATTATTAAAAACAAAATTTATCCGATAAACAGATAAGATGAATGTTTATTTGAGAAATATTAACACAAAAGGGCAGACGTTATTTGAGTCGGATAAAGTGGTAAGTGTGAGAGTCCTGGAAAGAAAGGGTGAAAAGGCTGTTGTAGAAGTCAATGGTTATAAAACAGAGGCAAACATTGAAGCGCAGGCCCCGGATCATTTTCTAGCTTTTGCGGAGAGTGCTTTAGACGATTCCGGAAAGCGCTTTTTGCGTTTAAGAATTTTAGATTCTTTTAAGAATAGTGCTGAATTCTCGAGTTTTATTAAGGACAAATTTCTCGAAAAATTACACTCCTTTTTTCTGGAAAACCGTCTTTTTTTGAATGAAAATAGTATTCGAGCCGCGATGCGGCTTTACCATTTTGGAGTAAAATTAGATCCCGTTTTTTTAAAATTAATCGCTCTGGCCCATTCGAAATACGGGGAAGAATTCAGCAATGTGGTAGCGCTTTTTTTAAAAAATGGGATAAAGTTAGACGCTGAGTTTCTAGATTTTTTTTACCACTTAAAGCCAATTTATTCTAAATTGTTAGAAAAAGAAAGAAAAAAGGAAATAGAAACACTGGATCTTTTTTCTTCACTTTTCTTCGGTGAAGAGAGTGGGTTTGAGGCTTATTCGCTGAATGACAAAAGTGAAAAAATAAGCGTTTTTAAAAGAAAGGAAAAAAAAGAAAATCGGGAGAGGTATTGCTTTGATATTTCTTCTCCCCGCGTTGGCCGAGCATGGATTATTATTAACAAAGAAACTGATGCCTATGAAATTCAGGTATTTCTCAATAAAAAGTTTTACGATGAGCACCTGGATCAGATAGTTAGAAGAAAAAAACAGTTGGGGACAAAAATGAACAGTATTGTCCAAAGAGAGAGAGTTTTAATAGAATTTTACCCGACGCAAAGAGACTATTTGTTCTGGGAAACAGAGGAAAATTTAATTTCTCCAGAAAAGAAGACTATTTTTAATGTAGATATTTCAATATAAAACTGAAAAGGGGGAAATAATGGATGGAAAAGCTGTAGCCCTTAAATATGAGAGTTTTACCGATTCAGCCCCAGTCATTCTCGCGAAAGGGGTTGGGGCAATTGGAGACTATATTGTTTCTTTAGCAAAGAAAAACAATATACCTATTTATAAAAATGACAAATTGGCGGAGTCTTTGTACCGGTTAAAACAAAACCAGGAAATCCCGCAGGAATTGTATACAATAGTTGCGGAAATTTTCAGTTTTGTTTATTCTTTAAAGTAATAAATTTTTAATCATTCGGAGAGATTGTTATGCCCATGCGCAAAATACCCATTGAAGAATTAAGACGGGGAATGAAATTTAGCAAATCATTGTTTGATAAAAATCTGAACATAGTTCTCCCATCCGGCAAAGTCCTGGATGAAATGACCCTTAAGAATCTGAAAAATCGAAATGTTGATTTTGTAGAAACTGCGGGCGAATTGCTTGAAGAGAGAGAAATAATCGTAAGTTCTCCCGAGCCGGTAGAAACACCTGCTGAAAAGAAAAAAATAGTTCTGGATAGGGAAACGGCAAAATATGTGGATCTTTATAAGGAATGTCTCAATACTATCAGTGTGGCTTACAATAAATATAAATATGACCAGGGCTTTGATACAGATAAAACGCAGTCTTTAGCCAGCAAGATTGTCAACACGATAGTAGGCGAGAAAAAGAAAGAAGCGTTTATTAATCTGATTAATATTGCTGGAAAAGGAGATTATTTATCCAACCATATTATCAATACAACAATCCTTTCCGTTCTTTTAGGGCAGAAATTAGGCTATTCTGTCGTCAAATTGATCAACCTGGCAATGGCCGCACTGGTGTTTGATATTGGGATGTTAAAAGTGCCGGCCTATATTATTGAGAAAGAAAGTAAATTGGATAATGAAGAATACAATCAGGTAAAAACCCACCCGCTTTATAGTTATCAGGCTATTTCAAGGGAATTGGGCTTGCCTCTGGAAATTGCCCGGGTTGGCCTGGAACACCACGAAAGGTATGATGGGACTGGCTACCCCAGAAAAATCAAAGGAATGGAAATGTCAGAAATGAGCAAGATTATTTCCATTATTGACACATACGAAGCCCTGACTAAAGATAGGGTTTACCGGGAAGGCAAGGATTCCTATGACGCGATGAAATACATCCTGGGGGAAGGTTCCAAAAAGCTGGATCCAGAGATTTTAAAGGTGTTTCTCAATATGATGTCTATTTATCCTGTGGGTTGCTATGTTCAATTAAATAATAATAGTGTGGCTAAGGTTATCGCGGCGGATCCTGTTTCTCCGTTTCGTCCGACTGTGAAGATTATGAGGGATGAGTTTGGAGATAGAATTGAAGATGGCTCGGTTATTCGGCTTTCTAAAGAGACAGAAGTTTATATAGTAAAAGCGATGCAGTCCAAGCAAATGAAAGATGAAAACGCAGAATAATAAAGTTAGCCTTGGTAAAAAGGGAGAGCTGTTAGCTAAGAATCATCTCATTTCTAAAGGCTATGTTTTTCTGGATGAAAACTTTTATTCGCGGTTTGGCGAAATTGATTTGGTGTTTAAAGATGGGGATATTCTCGTATTTGTGGAAGTAAAAACAAGAAATGGAAAGCAGCTCAAAGACATTGTGGAAACAGTAAATAAATTAAAAGTTAATAGGATTTTAAAAAGTGCCGAAATTTATATCAATCAAAAGCGTGTTGATTTTAAAGAAATGCGGATTGACGCGGTTTTTATTGAAAAGAAAAAGACAGATGATAGAAACTTTACTATACGGCATTTAGAAAGTTTTTATTAGAAAAGCGGATTGGGAGACTTCTGTGATTGAAGAAGCCATTTTTGAAAAGAAACGCAACTTTCATCGAATTATTGTGAAGACTAATTCCAGCTCATTGTCAAGCACACGGATGGAAACTTTGCGGAAAAAAATAAACGATCCGAATTATATCGCTTTTGCTATAGAAAAGCTCGCAGATAATATTAGCAAAGCTATGCTGGAAGGTTATATCGACCAGAAAGACCTGTAATGTAGTAGAGTTCAAACAAATAGGC
>JAGVOW010000065.1 GCA_020052515.1 Brevinematales bacterium
CGTCCCCCTCTCCAAATTTGGAGAGGGGGACGGGGGGTGAGGCGCTATATTCTCCATACCTCGGCGCCGTTTTCGCTGAATTGGAAGTCCACAAAACGCCCGCCGAATTTTTCCAGGCTTTCTATGATTTCAAAACGCCGCAAGCCATTGCAGTAGAGCATCATAAAGCCGCCTCCGCCCGCGCCGGTTACCTTGCCCCCAATAGCGCCATTCTGGAGCGCGGTTTCATAAAGTTCATCAATTAAGGGGTTGGTAATATTGCCGGATATTTCCTTTTTATACTTCCATCCATAATCTAAGATGCCGCCTATTTTGTCCACTTCCCCCTTTAAAAGGGCCTCTTTCATCATGATCGCCTGCTCTTTTAATTTATGCATCGCTTCGATGGACTGCCGTTTCTTGTCCTGTACATTCTTTACCTGATTCTTGATGATCTCAGCGGAAAGGCGGCTGGTGCCCGTGTAATAAAGAAGGAGATTGTATTGAAATTCATTGATGTTTTTGGGCTTCATCCGCAGAGGATTAACAATCACTTTGTCGTCTTTGTAAAATTCAATGAAGTTAAAACCGCCGAAGGCCGCGGCGTATTGATCCTGCTTGCCTCCCGCCATTTTTAAATCGAGCCGTTCGATTTCGTAGGCCAGATGGGCGAGTTCATATTCGCCAAAGGGAAGGTTTAGTAATTCTTGAAAAGCCCGCAGAATAGAGACAACCAGAGTGGAGGAAGAGCCCAGGCCCGAACCGGCTGGAGCGTCAGAGTGGGTCATGATTTTAATAGGTATGGCCTTCCCTGAATGAAAATCCCGGATAATCCGGTTGTAAATGCCCTTGTGCAGAGGAAGGCAGGAGTCAATTTCAAGCTTTTCGGCTAAAGGCGCTTCGAAGCGTTCATTTCTTTCCAGGGCTTCAAAAATAATCTTCGGTTCATCCAATAGCTCAATAGTGGTATAAGTATACATGTCAATTGTAGCGTTTAAAACACTGCCGCCGTAAAGGTCGGAATAAGGGGAAACGTCCGTCCCGCCGCCCGCCAGGCCCAGCCTTAATGGGGCTTTGCATCGAATAATTGTTTTAGCCATTTTGTAACCCCTCCAAAATTTCATCAAAATTTTGATAGATTGGAAACCCTTCCGGTAATGGATAGGCCCCTTTCAAAATATAGCTTTTCAAACAAGGTAAAAGGATCCGGTCGCTTGCTTTGTCACCTACCATGATGCTTTTACTGATATCAATATTGTAAAGATCAGCCGCTTCTAAAATCATACCGGGATTCGGCTTTCGGAGAAAGCTATTCTTTGTGTATTTTTTTACCGTTCCTTCTTTATGGAAGGGACAATAAAAACTGTCTAAAATTATTATCCCCTCTTTTTTCAGGCAAATAGTCAGGCCTTTCTGAAAAGAGAGATAATCTTCCTCCGTAAATTTTCCTTTGGCGATTCCCGCTTGATTGGTTACAATAATGAGCTGGTATTTTAAGCGGGCAAGCTTTTTTAAAAATGAGATAATTCCATCCACCCACTCGAGGTCGCTTAGTTTATTTGTATAACCTTTGTCTTTGTTGATGATTCCGTCCCGGTCCAGAAAAGCGGCCTTTATCTTCTTCTGTTTCTGCCAGCCTTTTAAGACTTGATCGGCAAAGGAATAATCTTCCGGTACGCCGATGTCAATAAATTTCCCGCCAAAAGGAATTCCCAGAATGGTTTCCTGTTTCATCAGAAGGGGCATCACTTCATTTTCAAAAGAAAGGAGGGTTTCCCTTTTCTCAAAATAAGAAAGGGCTTTTTTATGAACAGCGTAAATCCCGCCATTGATCAAACCGTCTTCTAATGATGGGTTTTTCTCTGTAAAGCGGGACACGCGGCTTCCGGAAATCTCCACGTTTCCATAACGCTTGACGTCTTTTTTGTATTTGAGCCCGATCGTTAAAACAGCCTGGTTTTCCTCATGGAATTGCATCAAAAGTTTACAATCCACATCAAAATAAGTATCTCCGTTTAATACCAGAAAGTTGTCGTTTTTAAGATATAGATTGGCCGCTTTCAAGATGGCCCCGCCAGTGCCTAAAGGCGAGGTTTCCACGGAATACTGGATATTTACTCCAAATCTTGACCCATTGCCGAAATAGCTTTCGATTTGTTCGCTTTTGTGCCCTGTGAGCAAAACTATCTCTTTTATGCCCTGATTTTTCAAATTTTCTATTAGAAAAGCCAGAAACGGCTTTCTGCCGATGGGGGCCATCGGCTTGGGCACATCTTTAACAATATACGCTAGGCGCGTTCCAAACCCGCCCGCTAAAATAAAAGCCTGCATACGAACTGCCTATTCCTCGTACCGTTCAATAATGAGTTCAACATAAGCCCTGGATATTTTAAGGCTTTTGGATATTTCTTCCAGGCTCCAGCCCTGCTCTTTCAGGCGCAGAATATTCTTAATCACATCTTCATCAGAGCCTTTATCAACTTCCTTCAGTTTTTTATTTCCCAGAAGGCCTTCTTGATTGTCCTTTATTCTTTCAAGCTGAGTTTCCAGCTTGGAGGTCCAGTCCCTCATTTTCTGCACCTTTTTAGATTCTTCTTCAATGTGGACCAGCAAATTCTCAATGTCCACAATCTTGTCTACGGCATAGTTCACTTTGTCCTGATCGCTGAAAAGTTTTACTATATTGGCCTGCGCTGATTTAATATCGTCTTCGATTTTCTTCGAGAGTTTATTCAATGTTCCAATTCTTTCTTCTATTAAAGAGGATTTTTCATCCGCTGCATGCACTTCGCTTTTCGCGGATTCTACAGATTGAATTAATTTAGCGATCGAGTCTTTCTTCTTTTCCGCCTGAGCGATCTGTTCCTTTACGTCCTCATAAACTTTTAAAGTATCAATGAGCAATTTTTTGACGCTTTCCGCTTTATTCTGCTGTTTTTCTATCTCGGAAAGCAGATCCTGTGTTTCTTTAGCTTTCTGCAGAGCTTCAGTGACAGTCTGATGGAACAGTATAGACTCCTTTCTCTGGTGCCCGATAATGGACAAAATATTGCCCAGCTCTTTATGCTCGCTTTTGATCGATTCCATCATTTTTACAGCTTCTTCAATATCTTTTCTCCTGGATTCCAGCTCCTTGAGATACTCGGAAATCAGTTCTATGTTTTTATTGGATTTCTCGGCCAATCCCTCCGCCCTTTCCATAATAGAAGACTTCTTTAAAAGGGCGTCATAGCGGCCTTCAATTTCTTTAGTCCTCTTGTTGAGTTCCCGGATGTCGTCGATAATTTCTTCTTTAAGATCGTTTTTGTTGTTTTTCAGTTCGACTAAAAGGGTATTCATTTCCTTTTTAGCCGATTCAGCAGCTCCGTGAAAATCCTGTTCGGTTTTCTTGACGTATTCGTCAAAATTGTTTGTAACACTATTAATCTTCCTGGTCATATCGCTTTCTACGGAAATCATTTTGTTGCGTATCGATTCTACCGATTTATCCTCAAAGGATTTCAAATCTTTACCGGTTTCACTGATCTTGTCCCAGATCTTCTGAAACTCAGTTTCCGCTTCCGAGGCATAATCCGTTATTTTATCCACCATGCCCTTCTTGTATTCCTCTATTTTTGAGTTAAATTGGGACAATAGGCTGTCAATCCTTTCTTGTACCCGTTCCTCACTTACTTTCATGCGGCCGGCCACGGTTTCGATGTTTTTACCAAATTCGGTGGATTTATTTTCAAAGTCCATCTTTACACTTTCCGCTCTCTCAGAAAGCCGCTTCAATATATCTTCAGTCGGGGGCAGGAAGGAATCTTTAAAGCTTTCCACTTCAATTTCCAGATTCTTTTTGCACTTTTCCACTTCATCCTGCACGTCTACCAGAACACCCTGAGCCCGGAGTTTCGCGCCCTCTATTTCATTTTTGATTTCAGCGATCTGAGAAGCGCTCCAGTTTTTCGATTCTTTCATGGCTTCGGAAACTTCTTTCAGTATAGCGGATTTTTGGCCCGATACCGTTTTGCTCATACCATCGATCTCTTCTTTTAAATCCGAAAGCTCGCCCTTAGTGTTGGAAATGAGCTGCTTGTAATCTCCCACAAAGCTGGTTTTCAGTTTCTCCAAATGAGAGTCTATTTCTTTAGCCCGGCTTGAAATAATATCCTCTATGCTGGATTCTATGGAAAGGCCTTTGTTCTTCAGCTCTTCCATGTTTTTCCGGTAAATAGCTGTTTGGGATTCCAGTTCCGCGCTCATTTTTTCCCATTTGCGGGTAATATCTTTTTCATAATTTGAAACCGCTTTCTCCATCTGGGAGAACCGGTCAGAGATAACACCGGAAGATCCTTCAATATTGGCAGACAGTTCTTTTTCCCTTTCTTTGATTTTTTGCAGGACAGATTCTATCGCTTCTTTAGAAGAATTCTTTATTTCAGTATGGGTTTTCGCGATGCCGCTCTGCAGGGATTCCATCATCATCTGCAGGTTCTTTTCCTTTTGGACCACACTTTCTATAAATTTATTCGCCTCACTAGCCGAGGAAGATTTCAAAAGCGAGAGATCTCCTTTATAAGTTTCCGTTGTTTCCCTGAAGAATTTGTCTATTTTACCGTTCATTTCATTAATCGTACCGGAATGCGCCGTTAATTTCGTGTTATAAGTCTTGATGTGGTTATGAAAATCCTCTTCAAACTTTTTGATTTCCGCGGTAATTTTTCCATCAATCTCGGACATTCTCTCTTCCGCGCTGGTCTCCAGGTTTTTCTTGAGATGTTCAATGGCCTTTGAAAGCTCGGTATTGGCTTTTGTAAAGATGATCTGGGATTCACTCTGAACCTTCTTTTCCAGAGAAAGCATTTCCGTGTTTATTCTTCCGAATTTCTGTTCGATCTCCTGGATTCTTCCTTGATAATCCGACTCCAATTGTTTAAATTGCTTTTCAATATTGCCTGAAAGGCCGGCGGCTTTTTCTTCAATCCCGTTTTTCTTCGATTCAAAATCTTTTGCCAGTGAGGAAATCTGGGAATAAACACTTTCCATTTTCTTGTTTAGATTGTCGCGTAAATCTTTCTCGGCGGCCGATAAATCTACGTCAATTCGGCTGGAAACGGTATCAACCTTCGATTTGATAGAGCCTAAGATGGTGCTTTCTATTTCACCTACCTTCTTGTGGATCGCTTTTTCCACAGTTTTGATTTCTTCATCCAACCCGCTGGATTTCGCCAATATTTCTTTGTTCATTTCATTGAAGCGCCGGATTGCCTCATTCCATTTTGTGTTGAATTCATTCAAGGTTGAGCCAAGGGTTTGCTTGATGTCTTGAGCCGAAGTGAGAAGCTCATTCTTGGACAATTGGATTTTTTCCTGCGCGCTTTTGTCCATATTTTCTATAAGGCTGTCAATTTCCCTTTCCTTATCGTCCAATTGAGCGGCAAAAGAATTTTTGAAGTCTTCGATTTTGCCCTGAATATCTGAAAAATTCTCTTCCCAGGAAGACACCAGGTGTTCTACTTCTTCTGTTTTTTTATTCATCCTCGATTCTATCCTGGTTATCCCTTCTATAGCTTTAGATTCATGCTGACTGATCTCATTCTGCGCTTTTTTCATAAAGTCAGCAATATTGTCCTGCGCCCAGACGCGGGATTGATCAATATCGCTTTTAATTTGAGAAGCGCCTTTTTTATTGCTTTCTATTTCTTTTTTCAAACTTTCCGTTTCCAGGCTGATCTGGGAAATCTGGCCCATCTTCGCGTTTAATTCGTCAAAATCTTTATCAAAATCTGCCGCGGCTTTCAAATCTGAAGAAAGCCTCTGCCGGATCTGGCTTATCTGATCCATGTTCTCCTTTATTTCCAGAAGCTTGTTGTTGATAAAAATACTGGCCTTGTCTAATTTTTTAAGCGAAATGTCCAGATTGATCGTTTTGTCCATGAGTTCTTTTTCTTTCTGTTGGAAAAGCTCTTTGAAATTATGAATGGAAACGTTGATAAAATTCTTTAACGTTTGAAGCTGTGTGTTTCTTTTATCTTTACGCCGAAAGTAAAGAATTAAAAAAACGGAAATCAAGGTCGGAATAATAATATTTAAAAAAGCCATATTCCCCTCCCCTTTTGCTGCGAATATAATTTTATACTGATTATGAGAATAAAGCAAATGTCCGCATTTGATTTTTTCTGGAATACCTGTTATAGTATTGCCAACGGGGACAACCCCCTGGCCCCCTTTTTTAAGGGGGAAATTTTTAAAAGGGAGTCTTTTATGCTGGACATTAAATTTATCGCGGACAATCTGGAATCGGCGAAGAGTAAACTCAAAGATAGGCTTAAAGGGCTGGATTCATTGGATAAAGCGGCGGCTTTTTATCAGGAGAAAAGGGAGATTCAAAAGACAGCGGACGCGCTTCGTTCGCAGAAGAAAAATTTCGCGAAAGAGATCGGCATGCTCAAGACAAAAGGCGCGGATGCCTCTTCCTTCATGAAAGACGCCGAGAAGTTAAACACTGAACTGGAAAAGATAGAAGAGAGAGAGAGAATTTTATCTTTAGAGCTGGAAGGCATTTTACTGACTCTGCCCAACATTCCTCTTGAGGATGTCCCGGCAGGCGCGAATGAGTCTTTCAATAAAGAAATCAAAAAGTGGGGAGAGTCTGAGAGCTTTACTTTCCAGGTACTTCCACACTATGAAATCGCTGAAAAATTGGGAATCCTGGATTTTGAAAGAGGCGTAAAAATTGCTCAGAGCGGCTTTACACTTTACCATGGAACTGGCGCTAAGCTGGAAAGGGCCCTGATCAATTTTATGCTGGATACACATGGTGAAAATGGTTATCAGGAAAAGTTTGTCCCATTCCTGGTCAGGGGAGAATCTCTGCAGGGTACAGGCCAGCTTCCGAAGTTTAAAGAAGACCTTTACAAAATAGAAGGTGAAAATCTTTATTTGAATCCTACAGCGGAAGTCCCTTTGACAAATATTTATCAAAACGAGATTTTAAACGAGAAGGATCTGCCTCTTTATTTTACGGCCTACGCGCCCAGCTTTAGAAAAGAAGCCGGAAGTTATGGAAAAGACACAAGGGGAATTATCCGCCAGCATCAGTTTAATAAAGTGGAACTGGTAGAATTTTCAAAGCCTGAAGATTCTGAAAAAGAGCATCAGTCGATGCTTGCTGAGGCGGAAAAGATTTTACAGCTCTTGAAACTCCCTTATCGGATTGTAATTCTCTCTACTGGCGACATGGGCTTCTCTGCCGCCAAGTGCTATGATATAGAAGTATGGATTCCTTCTATGAAGACATACAAAGAAATTTCTTCCGTCAGCAATTGTATGGACTTTCAGGCCAGAAGGGCAAATATTAAATTCCGCAGAGAATCGACTGGCAAGGTGGAATATCTCCACACGCTCAATGGTTCCGGTCTGGCTGTCGGCAGGACTATGGTCGCGATTCTCGAAAATTATCAGCGGGAAGACGGAAGCGTTGTGATACCCGATGTTTTGCGGAAGTATATGGGAAACTGCACTTGTTTGTAGGTTAGTTTAAAAAAAGACTTGAATTATTTTTTTTTTACATTATAATCATTCGGAAAGTGGAAAGGAGGCTTTTATGCATTATACTAGAGCGGTTCTGGATGACAATGCAGTCCAGTATTCTATAAGCCAGGACTTTACCATTTTTTTTCTAAATAATATCAAAACGGATATAGAAAAAGACATTGCCAGCGGAAAAACAAGCCATTTTGTCTTTGATTTAAAAGAAGTCAATTACATTGATTCCGCGGCTATCAGCCTTCTCATTATGACAGGAAAATACAACGATTCAAAGGGCAAGAAGCTCTGGGTGAAAAATCCTTCCGATGTAGTCAAAAGAATCATCGATAATGCTGAACTTTCCTTTGTGGAATTCCAATATTAAATAAGTAAGGATTTTTCTCGTAGGAGGATAAAGATGCGTAAACAAGTGGTTTGTTGTTTTCTTGTCCTGTTTTGCTTTTCCTTTTTTTATGCTCAGGAAGAAGTAAAAATAAAAACGGACACGGGGGTTTCTCAGCAAAACAAAGCAAAAGTCTTGATTTTGCCTTTCACCAATAAAACCGACAGTAAAAAGTTCGCCAATTCCGGGCTTATTAAATCGGTTGTTTTTCGGTCTTTTTATAGTTTCGTAGGCATTATTCCTTCTATTGATGTGCCGGATCAGAAGATCCTCACCAACATTTTAATCGAGAATATGGACGCCGCGAAAGTGGCTGACCAGCAGGATGCGGACATTATTATTTATGGAAATTACAAGTTTTCCGGCAGTAAATCTGAGCCGGATGTAGGGATCACCCTCAATGTCTGGACCAAAGATAAGCACACAAACATCATTTCCAAGAGTTATAAAACCACTTCCGGGCTTGAAATATTTGATACGATCGATGAAATGATCGCAAATTCGATCAAAGCGGCTTTAAATATTGAACTAAACGTCGCGAATGTAAACTTCAATAATTTTAAAATCGGCCGGGAGAAATATGAGCTTTATGTCAATGGAAAAATGATTGAGGAAATTACAAATGAAGGTTTTAGTTACAACTTAAAAATATTGCCGGCTTCCGATTATAGAATATTTTTAAAGAAAAAATGGGACGGCCAGGAAGCCTTGCAGGCTTTGGTAAACCTGAAGGAGTACCAATCCATAGAAATCCAATACTCCGCGCTGGGAACTGTGCGCATCGGCGGCATCGCTTTCAAGGACAATTTGAAAAAGTATAGAATTGAGCTGGACGGGAAGGACGTTGTCGAAGGACAATTGATTTCAAATGTCGCGGCGGGTATAGACCATACATTGGTCTTAAAAGGATTTGACTCCAATGTTATTTCTCAAGAAACCTTTTACCTGAGGGACAAGGAAATCAAAGAAGTCCAGCCGAAGGAAAAAAGCACGGGTTTCGCGCACTTCAAGCTTTACAGCCTGGATAGGAATATGGCTACTCTTGGAGCGGAACTTTATTTCTTCCGCTATCTCTGGGCGGGAATAGGCGTCGGCGGGTCTTATTTCACGACCACAAATTTAAACAGTATGGTTTTTTTTATTTCCCCTTATGTGGAGGCCGGGTATTATCTTCTCGGCGACATGGGGAGCGACTTGCGTTTAGGAATAGGTTTAGAAGGAAGGGTCAATCTCTATCAGCCCGAAGACGCGGTGAAAAAAATCAATGCCGCTTTCCCAAACTACCAGCCGAATCTGGGCATTTTTGCTCAGATAGAATGGAAGCTCTTTTTCTTCAGGCCGACTCTTTATCTTTTAATGGGAGCAGACAACCAGATCAACTTCAGCTACGGGCTGGGAGCTGGTATAAAGCTGTAAAGGGGCGTGTGGAAGGAGCTTTTCTATGCGAAAAATTTTATTTCTTTTACCGGCGGCCTTTTTGCTTCTGGTAAGCTGTGGGCTGTTTTACCCGCCGGCTTTTTATGAAAGCGTGGTAAATGGGACAAACAGCAGCGGCAGCAGCGGTAATGTTGACTGGAAAACCCTAGCCCAGTATGGAGTGTCTTGTTCGGCTCCGAGTAGCCTCATGCTCGAAATGAATTCAGGCGGAAATCCCGTGGTGGTCAGTTTGAATGATACTTTTTCCCGCTTTGATGTTTACAATAGCTCTCTGCAGAGTTATACTTATCCAGGCCCGCTTAACTCTTTTAGTTTAGCCCTAAACAGTCTTGGGATTCCCTACATAGCTTGCAATGTTACAAACGGTGGATTTTATTATGTTTCCGGGGGTTTGCAAAATCATTCTACAAATATTGCCCAATCTAATACACTTACAACTATGTCGCTGGTTTTTGATGGTTCTGATGTCCCTTCCATAGCCTATTCTGACTCATCTGGAGGATATCTTGCCCAATACACCGGCACAAGCTGGAGTAATTATACAATCACTTCCAACAGCATCGGTTCCATTCAGCTAAATTATTCTGGGAGTACTTATTATCTTTCTTACACAACTAACTCAAGTCTATATGCGCGAAGCGCAATAACAATAGATTCATTAGCCGGCACTTCTGATTTTTTTATTGATTCCAACGTTTCTTCTTTTTCAATGGCTTCCGGAAATGGAATGGCGAATATAATCTATCGAACGAATAGTAGTTACACAATTATGTACAAAACATTTGATGGCGGAACGGTAAACAGCAAAACGTCTTTTGTCAATACAAATTATGTAACCTATTCATCTATCGCAGCCGATAATGCCGGAAATGTTTATTTCGCCTATTCTGGCGGAGCCGTAAAAGTATATCGTTATTCACAGGCAGGCAATTCCTGGATTCAGGTTGGCGATGTTCTAAGCTCAAGTTGTTATTACACTATTTCACTCGATTTAAGCCCTGGCAGTGTTCCATTTATAGCCTATTCCGAGCCGCTCAGCCCGACTAACTTTACCAATTCAATTATATTTATCAAGGCTTTTCAATAAATCGGTCAAGGAGCTTTTCTATGCGAAAAATTTCCTGGATGATTCTGGCAACTCTTTTCTTTTTTGTATCATGCGGGCTTTTTTATCCTCCGCTCTACGATACGGCCATTGTTGAAAAGGGCAGTCAAGGCGGAAGCGGCGGGGGCGGGGGCACAGGGACTATATGGAAGAAAGTCTCCGTTACTACCAGCTTAAGCGGGGCCGTATTTACAAATTTTAACTGTATTACCGCGGTCGGCGCAAGCGGGTATCTCTGTAGCTCCATTGATGGGGGCTATACATGGAATAATACACAACCCACTAATTTTAATTATTATGCTATGCAGTCCATAGCATGGACCGGAAGTTACCTGATCGCCACTTCGGGCGGAGGAATTCATGTTTATGACGGCACTAACTGGACATTGGGAACCAATGGTTCTTATGTCAGTCAATGCGCGTTTGACGGAATTCATTATGTTGCTGTGGATATCAGCGGTAATATTTTGGCCTGTATGACAAATCCGCCGGTGTCCGGCTGGACGAACCCCGCAACGGCCGGTACAGCGCTTTACGGGATATGTTATGACGGAGGCGGTTCAAAATTTCTCGCGGTCGGCACTACAAATGGGATTTATTCCTGTGTTGACAGCATCGTAATGACAAGTTCTGCCTGGAATTTTTCCACAGTGGGCAGTACGAACCTTTATAGCGTCTGCTACAGCGCTCCTTTAGCCACTCTGGTGGCCGTCGGGGAAGGGGGCGCTATTCTCTACTCGACAGACCACGGCGCTCTCTGGTATCCGGCCGTTTCTCCCACAACGAACAAGCTTTCCAGGGTTATATACAACCAGACCCTGGGAAAATTTTTCGCCGTTGGAAATAGCGGCGCTTTTATTTCCTCCCAGAACGGCACAAACAATTGGGGCCAGGCTATGATCGATATTCCCGTCACAGAAAATCTGTCCGACATCGCATGCTACGGATCAAAATTTGTCCTCATCGGCTGGTTAGGCAGTGCCTACGTCTCGCCTTAGGGCGGCAACGGCAGTAAAGGCACGGTGATGCGGTTTGGGAGGTAGAATGATTGGTGTGAATTTGACAAAAACAATGCTGTGTATTACATTATTGTGGAATAAAAGAAAAAGGGAGAGGTTTCATGCAGTCATTGTATAAAAAGAAGCTGTCCCTGGAAATAGATGGTCTTCCCGAAAATGAAGTAAAAAAGTTTTACAAAATCATCCGGGTTCTAAAAGAGAATAGCGGCTCCGGCGTTGCCGCCAGGAAAAAAAACGTTTCTCTGCGGGGCATCTGGAAGGGAAGCGCCTTGAACGACAGAATCTTTGAAAGCGCTAAGGAATCTTTATTTCATTACGAGGGAAAAGAGAACAAATGAATTACCAAAGACATTATGATAGAAAAATCAGGGTTGGTTGAAACTGTGTGGTAAGAAGTTACGGTGATGGGGGTTTGGAAACTAACTGTTATGGTCATTGGGTTTTGCCGGCCACCAGGTCTCGAGTTTTTCCAGCAAGGATAAGGAATTCATCGACATCTTTTTCGCTGATCTCAATATCGCTATCATAACGAATGCTCATACCGATATCGTCCAGAAAATAAAAGAAATCATTCCTGATAAGTTCAAAAGCACTATCCTGCTGAACGCAGTCTTCTAAAAGCACGATTAAGCCATGATTGGAATGAACAGACGCGTCACGGAAGATCAGATAGGCTTTCAAGTATTTTTCTATTGCCTGCTGGCAATGAAAGGAAATGATGTCCTTGAGGTGCTTTTTATTGTTATTCAGGTAAATCGCGCTTTCCAGATCATCGTTGGCTTTGCCGATGAATATTTTCGTGTAGTTCTTCTTCATACCGCAATTCCGAAATGATATGCGGCATAGTCTACTATGTTTTTAGTATCCCGGTTATCGATAAAATCTTCCTTTCCCCGTAACAGTATGTCAAAATGAACAAGGGGGTATTCCGCTGACAGCCTTTTCCGCAAAACAATCCGCAGTTTTCTTTCCTCTTCAGGAAGTATTTCGCCGGATAAGACAATCAAAATGTCGTAGTCGCTGTCATTCCGGTAATTATTTCCCGCCCTGCTTCCGAATAGAAAAAGTTGTTCATAAGATAGCTTTAATTCCCTGAGAATATCTTTGAATCTGCCAATTACCGGATCTGACATAAAATAACCCCACTTTATATTCCAGAATCAGAATAAATATATAATAATGAAGCCTTTTTGTCAAACTCCGGGGTTGATTTTTGCGCCAGAATTCTTGAAATCAACTAAAGACACATTGACATTCTTTTCGGAATAGATTAAAATTAATTTTCTCCGTCAACGGCAACAAAGCCGCGGGAAAGTAGGGGTAATGTCCAAAATTATATGAAAAAGTTATGAAAAAATCGAATTTAGTTAAAGAGATAGAAAGTTGCGCTCGGGAGAGCGTGTCGCTGTTGAAACATTTTCTGCGGGTTTTAAAGGAATATCAAACGCCGCGCCCCGCTTTATAAACATCCTTTCGACTATCGCTCAGGGCAAGCTTTATGTCTTTTATTCTGACTAAAGCTGTTGTGCGGTTGCCGAGCGGAGTCGAGGCATTGATTTGAAAAAGAAAAGGAAGAAAAGGCTTTTAACCTTTAGTTTTATTAAAGTATTTCCCTTTTTTAAGAGGGGGGAGGTAATTATAAATCAGATAATTGTTTATTAAGTATTGAATTAAAAGTTTTTCGAACGAAAACTTTGGACGATATGAATAAAAAAATTCAGGCGGCAAATCATGAGAAAGCATGAATTGAAACTCATCGCGGTTGTTTTTGTATTCGCGGCGGGGTTGATCGTCGGCTGTGCCGTCTCGCCAGGCAATCCCGGCGGAAGTTCTTCGTCATACGGTGGTGGAGGCGGGGCTGTAGCGACCAATTTCCAGTACGAGAGCTTCACCAATTGGGGAAACACAAATTACATAGGTAATTCAGCTTTCAGTGTAACTAACGCGCCCTTTATTACCAATTTTACAGCGAGCAATTTCTCGGCGGCTTTTATCAAAATTCAAAACACCAACCTCATGATCAACGGCGCTTTTGCCGCCCTGCTCTGGAGCGAAACGAACACCGACACCCTGTACTGGGTGGTGACCCGTTATACAACCGGAGCTTTCGCCTATTTCACCAACAACAGTGTTTTCTATACCAATATCGGAGATACCAGCCTGATCGTAACGTACAATTGTTTAGGCATGAGTAAAGAGCTTGTAGTGCCTGCTTTCCTCAATGGAATTCCGGTTACCGGGATTGGAAATAATGCGTTTTCTTATACTAGTCTGACGAGCTTGACTCTACCGGACAGTATCACTTTCATCGGTGCTGCCGCTCTTTACGGCTGTGGAAGATTAACGAACCTTTGTTTTCCAAACAGTCTCACTAACATTGGAGTTAATGCGTTCAGAGCCTGCATCGCTCTAACAAATCTGATTCTGCCGAGTGGACTCACTACTATTGAGAATGAAGCATTTATTTTCTGTTCTGGACTGACAAACCTGACTTTACCAAACGGGCTTAATTCTATCGGGAATTCTGCGTTTGCTGCCTGCTCCGGACTGAAGGGACTGACGTTACCGGTCGGACTCACTTCCATTGGAATTGCTGTATTCCAAGGATGTACCGGACTGGATAGCTTCTCACTTCCGACAGGTCTCTCTAACATCGGAGATTATGCTTTCTGGGGATGCACCGGACTTACCAACATAACGTTGCCGGGCGGTGTCACTAACATTGGAATTCAAGCGTTTAAAAACTGTACCAGTCTGAAAAACCTGAGCATGCAAAGTATGACCGCTCCAACTGTTGGTGACGATGCTTTTTCCGGCGTAACCGGCTGTACCCTGCACCTCCGCGCGGGAGCGACGGGCTACAATGCGGCCCCATGGACGAACACAAGCATATTCAGCTCGATCACTAACGATTTGCCGTAGGGCAAAGGTGGCGATTCTCATAAAGGCGACAAATCATCATATAAAGGCGACAATTCGAATTGTCGC
>JAGVOW010000058.1 GCA_020052515.1 Brevinematales bacterium
ATGAAGAAAGCATTTTTTTATGGGGTATTATTTTGTTTTTTAGCTTTGTTTTCGAATTGTGCCATCAATCCGATCACGGATTTGGCAAATGGAAATAGCAAAGGCGATGGCGTTTCGCAATTAGCTATTACACTTCCAGAGGCAAATAGCGGGAAGATGGTAGCGCAGTTTACCAGCCTTTCTAACGCTCTGAACAACAGAAGCTTTACGGTCAATTTTTCGGGCAAGAAGATCATTGAAGCTGGATTTACTTTACCGGCTGATAGCTACAACATTACAGTATCTGTGCTGGATACAGGCAATGTCCTGAAGTACTATGGGCAAAGCGGCGAAGCGGTAATAGTCCGGCAGAATGGCACAAGCGTGGTCAATATAAACCTGGTCTATGTGGAAAACGGCCGCGTGATTCTGCGGAACAAAATTTTGTATGTGCTTTATGGGGAAGTTTATCTTGAGGAAGGAATCCCGGCAGGCTCGAATGTCGCGGTAACGGCAATGTTCAGCAATAATACTCTGGATTCTTCTGTAACTATAGAAGACGGGACTTTTTACTTGCTCATTGATTCCAGCTATCTGAACAAAACCATCAAGGTCAAAGCGGAAACAGAATCTTTGTTTGGAGAAAGTGAGTTGACATTGGGCAAGACAAACAACTACGCGTTGATTGTTTTGAGTGCAGTTCTTATAGCCTATGTTTCCCCATTCGGCTCACATATTTATCCTTATAACACATGGGCAAAAGCGGCTACCAACATCCAGACCGCGATTGATGTTGTATCGACGGGCGGAACAGTGATTGTGACGAATGGGGTTTACAATACGGGCGGAGTGGTCGCGGTCGGGCAATTGACCAACCGCATTGCGATACTGAAGCCTATTATAGTCAAAAGCGTAAATGGGCCTGAGGGGACGCTCATTGTCGGGCAATTGGATCCGAATTCTTCAAATCCGACTAACGGCGCTCCGGGACCGCAGGGTTATGTAAATGGACATGGAGACGCGGCAGTCCGGTGCGTTTTTATTTCGAATGGCGGAGTGTTGACCGGATTTACGCTGACCAATGGATACACAAGAACGAGCAATGGAATGGATATGAATGGCGGTGGTATCTGGTGTGCTTCGATGGGGACAATTGTTTCTAATTGTGTTGTGAGTGGTAATAATGCCTATAATTATGCAGGGGGAATATATTGCGGAAACGGCACAACGGTAGTCAATTGCCGGATAAAAGGGAACACTGCGGGAATTGGATCCCAACCAAGCTATACTGCTGGGAAGGGTGGAGGGTTATATTGTGAAAATAACTGTTTAATAACAGGTAACATTATTGAAAACAACTGTTCTTTCAGCGCTTTTGGATCAGCTGGAGGAGGAGGAATTTATAGCAGAGGGACAATAAAAAACTGCTCGATTATAAACAATTCAGCTAATGGTTATGCCAGCGGCTTTGGAGGTGGTTTGTATTTAGAAGATGGAAGTGTTTTAAATTGCATTGTCATGAGCAATCGCAGCGGAGCTTATGCTGGTCAGATTGGAGGAGGAATTTATTCCGGTTCTTCCATTTCTATAAAAAATTGCCTGATTGTTGGTAATTATGCCTGTCCTGGTTATGGTGTAGGAAGTGGAGGAGGTATAGCCGGCGGAATTTTGGAGAATTGTACTATTGTTGGAAATATCGCTGGAAATGGAGTGACAATTGATTACGGTGGAGGTCATATTGAAACCCATCCAGGTTTAGGCGGCGGAGCGTATGGGAGTATTCTATCCAACTGCATCCTTTATTCCAACCAGGCGGCTGTTGGGACAAATTATTACAGTTGCTCTCTGGCTTATTCCTGCACAATGCCCCTTGCTCCAGGCGTGGGAAATATCACAAACGACCCGCAGTTTGTCAATTTCGCTTCCGGCAATTTCCGTCTGCAGAATACTTCGCCGTGCAGGAATACAGGCTTGAATCTGGACTGGATGAATACAGCAAAAGACTTAGACGGCAGCAGCCGTATTATGGGCGGGATTGTGGATAGGGGAGCTTTTGAGGTGATAGAATAGATTCCGGGAGGGGAACCAATTAATAATCTTGGTCGAGTGAGAAATCTTTTTTGAGTTAAAATGCAATTTACAATTTAATTGGCATTTGAAAACAAATGGAAAGGGTGTTATAATTTAACTGAAGACTTAAGTTTCAGGAGCAATTATGCACAATAGAGGGGAAAACACCCTTTCCAAAAATAAAGCGCTTTTAGACCGATCGATTTCTGGGCTTTTTTGGGACGCTTTGCGGATCAGCTTGAGAAATCCATCTAATGCTTTTTTCCTGATGAGGCTATTGCTACGGCAAAATAAGGCGCAGAAAATTCGTAAGGGCTTGACTAAAAAAGGATTTTCTGTACCGGCCTTTCTCATCATCAGCATTACCAACCGCTGTAATTTACATTGTAAATCTTGTTATGCTAGAGAGCAGAAGCGTACTCTCGAAAAAGAGATGGGCGCAGATCTTCTCTTGAAAACAGTAAAAGAAGCGTCATCCATAGGCGTATCATTTATTCTTCTGGCTGGCGGTGAGCCGATGCTTCGGAAGCAGGAAATTTTAGGTTTAGCAAAGTCCAATAAAAACATTGTTTTTCCATTATTCACAAACGGCTTATTGTTTGAGGAGTCTTTTGTTTCCCAGATCAAAAGGCTCTCGAATATTGTGCCGGTCATCAGCATTGAAGGGAACCAGAAGCTGACCAATCAGAGAAGAGGGGAAGGCGTTTTTGAAAGCGCGCGCAGTTTGATGGAACACCTGGGGAAAAATCAGATTTTTTATGGGGTATCCATTACAGTCACAAAAAACAATTTTACGGAAGTAACAGACAGGAAGTTTATTGAAGGGATAATTGAAAGTGGCTGCCGGCTTTTCTTTTTCGTGGAGTATGTGCCGGTAGAAGCGGGAACAGAGAATTTAGAAATTGATCAGGAACAAAGAAAGTCTTTAATGAAATTTATGGCTTTCGCTCGTAATAAATATAAGGCGCTTTTCATCGCTTTTCCCGGGGATGAAGAAATGTTTGGCGGTTGCCTTGCTGCCGGTAGGGGCTTTGCACACATCAGTCCCAGCGGGCGTGTGGAGCCCTGCCCCTTTGCGCCTTATTCTGACGTGCGCTTGGAAAAAAGTTCTCTTCTGGAAGCGCTTCAGTCCAGTCTGCTGAAGGAAATCAGGGATCATCATGAAGAATTGAAAGAAACAGAAGGCGGCTGTGCTCTCTGGAAGAAGCGGGAGTGGGTGAGCGGCTTAGCCAATAAGAATTAGACGTCAAGGTCATAAACTATAATACCCGGTAATTTGGGTGAAGGCGATAGTTTACACAGCGTACCGGCAAGTGTCATAATTTGGACAGATCAGGAGCGGACAACGTATGGTATTCTTCCGATGGGACTAACTGGACCTGCGCTTCTGTGGTAAAAAATTCCAGCCATTTTAATTTCTGTCCGGGGCTTTCTCTTTCTAAGGAGCTTTATGTTCCAAAAAATAAGGGTCTTTCATAGCCTCATAAAAAGTGTCCAAGGTGGCATCACTTGAATCCAAGTTCCAGTCCGTTTCTTTGTAAAGCCCAAAGTAAATAAATCCTTTGATCTTAGGAAAATTATTTTTGATCTGTTTGAAAGCGTCTTTGATCCATTCTGCTTTATTTCCGCCGCTTTCTGTGGAAGCAAATTCTCCCACTAACATGGGTTTATCCTTGTTAAGTTTTTCCATTGTATTGTAAATGGGCCTAAAAATTTCCGAGAAACCGCGCCATTTTGTCCCCTCGAAATTCCCTTTTGTTCCCCAATTATAGGCATCCATAGAAAGCCAGTCTACATATTCGTCTCCGGGATAATAATTTTCTATGTTATTCCAGCTTCCCGCATGGATGTCTTCATTTGGGCACCATACCCAGATGGCGTTTTTAACGCCCTCTTTATCAAAAATCTTGTAAATATGCCGCCATGCATCAACAAATCTTTCAGGACCATCCGCTTTTGACGGATTTCCATAACCATCTGTTTGAGAACCGCCATTTTTTGTTCCGCTCCAGGCATAGTTGTTTCCATTCATCTCCTGCATCCATCTCAGGAAAAACGGTTTTTCTAATTTTTTTGCCTGAACGGCAATTTTTTTGAAAAAGCCGTCATGCTTACCGTCTATCATTTCCTGCAATGTCCAGGCATTGAGTTCCATCGTACAGACAGTATAATGGCCCAATTTCCAGAAGGCTTTTATGTAGTCTATCGGGAGATCTTCCATACCCGAGTCAATCGGCAGATATACCGAAACCAGAGTTACTTTTTTCCCCACCAAATCCTCAAAGTCTTTTATAAACATATCGCCTGGATAAGCGCCTGTGTAGCATCCGCTCTTGGGAATGACACTCTTTTTCAAAAGGTCGCTATCTGTGCTCCAGAGCATCCCCAAAAACAAGTAATAAGATACAAGGACTAAAATCAGATGTTTCATATTAAAACTCCTCTTTTAAAATTTGCTCCGCAGGATTCGCGGACAATCAACTTTGTATCAATTAAAACTGGTTTTTCTATCAATTTTCCTTCAAACATGTCAAAAATCATATCGACCGCCAATTTCCCCATTTCAAAGCGGTCATAGGACACAGTGGTCAGTGGAGGCTTCAAATGTTCCGCTATCCGGATGTCATCAAAACTGGCTAGAGCAATGTCTTGAGGAACTTTTACTTTCAATTCATCGAAGGCTCTGAGCGCTCCCTGAGACATTTCGTCGCTCGCCGAAACGATTGCTTCCGGTAAAACTTTTCGATCCAAAAATTTTTTGGTTTCTTCATACGCTTTTTGTTCCGAGAATTCTCCCGGAATGACCCACTTTCTCTGAAAAGGAAGAGAATGTTCTTTTAATAATTCACGAAACGTTTCGAATCTTTCTAAATTGTCATATGATGTATCTACTCCATTTAAATAACCGAACTTTCTATAGCCTAACTTTAATAAATGTACCATTAATTGATCCATTCCACCGCGATTGTCCAACCTAAAGCCTGCAATTTTAGAGGATTTTTGAGCAAAATCAGATTCCAATCTTTTATCTAAAAGAACCAGCGGTATGTTTTGAGCGATTTTCAAAAGCAAATCATCCGGTGTTTCCGCGGAATATAAAATAATTCCCGCGTCCACCCATCTTTCTAATAACAGCCGGTAACCCAAGTCCATTCTTTCTTTTTCAATGGTCGTGACAATCAAGCCATAGTCTCTATTCCTTGAAGCTTCCTGAGCCCCAATAAGAAAATCTTCAAAATACTGGCCCACTACACTATCCAGAAAAATGCCGATCATATTGGTCTTTTTTCTTTTCAGGTTCTTTGCCATACCGCTAGGATTATAATTAAGCATTTTCGCGATGGAAAGAATTTTCTTTCTGGTTCCAGCGTTTACTTTTGGACTATCATTCATGGCATAGGATACGGTAGAAATAGAAACCCCCGCTTTTCTTGCTACTTCTCGAATATCAGCCATTAACAAGCTCCTTTTTAAAATGATATAATCTATTCGAAACGTTTCGAATAGATTATATCATGCTTTGTCTTCCTTTGTCAAGGGATAAGAAAAGTTTTTTATTTGTCTTCATACTTCAAAAGTCTTTCGTAATAAGACGAAACTCCGCTTTCCATGATTTCCCGAATCATCTTTTCCGTGGTAGGCCCTACGCCTTTGATCGTTTGAAGCTTTTCCTGCCAGAGCTCCAGGGGTTCTTTGATATTCGAGATGGAGTAGGCGGCATATCCAAAAGGAGAGGAGCGTCCCAACGATTTCAAGTAATAATCAATGTGCTCTAAAGTCACAATGACTTTGTCATTGGTATCGAGAATATCCGCGAAGTACTTCTGGGGGATGCGCTTCGGAATGCGGTATTTCCTGATCAGCTCGTGAAATGTTTTTTCAATCGATTGGTAATATTCATGTCTTGCCTGTCCCCATGGGTCGCCAGGGTAAATTGCATCATATTTTGCAATGAGGTGCGTGTATTCTTTGCGGAGCAGGCTGTAGAAGAAGTCTTTCTGCCGGCCGACTTTTAGCGTCATCCCGCCGAATATGACAAAATCCACATGGGCGGCGGCGAAGTCTTCTAACGACTTCTGAAGTACAGCGGGGGTGTCTGTAATAAAGGGAATCACAGGCATGAGATAAACCCCGCATGTGAGCCCTGCCTCCTTCAAGCGCTTGATGGCCTGTAATTTCCGGGAAGGGAGCGATGCAGAAGGCTCAAAAAGAGAGCTGATTTTGTCATCTGTTGAAGAAAAACTGAAACTGACGAGCGCCCGCTTTTTGGCATTAATCCCGGAAAGAATGTCAATGTCGCGTTCAATCAGCGTCGATTTTGTGAGGAGGTGTACCGCAAACGGTTGTGTTTTAATCAATCCGAGCGCATTCCTGGTCAACTGATAGGTCGTTTCCGCCGGCTGGTAGCTGTCACCTACGCCGCCGCCTACAAAAATAAAGCCCGGCTTAAAAGGCAATCTTTTACGGGAAGGGTCCAGTTCACGCTGCAGGAGTTCCAGGACATTAATTTTTACCGATACATCTTGCGCAAAATCTCCTTCAACCTGGTATTTCTCCGCCCGTCCATCACAGTACGCACAGTTATGTTCACAGCCCCGGTAGAGATTCATACTATAGCGGGAAATAAACCAGGAATCAATTCTCTTGCGCTGAATGAGAAGCGTTTTGGCCTCTATTTCCTTTATACCCATTCTTTATTATCCTCTTTAGTAAAGTTTAAAATAAAAAGAATGGTTTTTCAATTAATAGTTATATCACCTAGTCTTATTTTTTCGCTTATTGTCCCAGATAATCAGAAGCGTTGGTGCCGTAATAAACCCTTCCTGTGCTGAATTGATCGAAGTTGATATCATTAGATGTGGGGAGAGTCTGGGGCCAAATGTTGCCGATAGCATAATTTGTCGTATGGGTGTTTGACCACATGCTTACAGCGTTAGAAATGACTCCAGTAAAATTATTATTACCACTATTTGAAGCGTTCCCTAAATCTGGCCGACCCATTGAGTTTTCTCGGATAACAATGGCGTTATATCTACAAACAAAGGTATTGTTTCGAACTATCGGCGACGAATTTTCCAAATCTAACGCACCGTATATGTACCCATTGTTATTTGTAAAAATATTGTTGGAAATTATACAAGTGCCATTCTGTACTTGAATTCCGCAACTGCTTGAAGCATCAAAAACATTGTGTCGAACAGTTGTGTTTGATACAACAGAAGCAAAATTGATGGGAATAGACCCTGAAGATATATGGTTATACTCCACCAGAGGATTTCCAGTTGGAATATCTGTGAAATAAACGGCATAGGAACTTGTACCGATAAAGTCGTTATTGCAAATGTTAGGGGAACCTTTCCCTATCGCATATACTCCGCCATAAGATGGGGATATAAATGTATTATAGGAAATCTCCACGTCCGCGTTACTAATATAGACAGCAAAGCCCAGCGTTATATAATATTTTGTTCCTATTGAAAAACCTATTACAGTGCATGAATTAGTTAAATATAAAGCCGCATAGAAACCGGAAAAACCATTTGTTCCTTCAATTACTATTGAGTCTGTTCCGGCTCCTTTATTCCATGGAGTTCCAATTAATAACTGTCCCTTTTTTAAAGTAATTGGGAAAACCTCCCCGTTGTTAACATCGTATGTGCCGGGCAGCACCTGAATTGACTGATTCGTATCCGCCATCTGTACCGCATGCGTAATAGTTTTAAACGGTGCCGAAAAATTTCCGGCATTTGTGTCATTACCGCTTGTTGATACATAATAATCACTGGAGGGCGAGATGCTTGAAGATGAAGCTTTATAGCTATCCGTTGGTGTTTTCTGCAATTGACAGGACCATTCTAATACTAAAATCAAAGGTATAATGTAGAGATTCTTAAGATGTTTTTTCATATTTTCTCCCGATAGCTTTAATCTTATTGTATTTATTATAATTAAATATGTCAATGTTTTTAACCATCCTCGATTTTTCCAGCTATTGACTATTATTCTAATTGTGTCTATACTTTACTATAGAGAAGCTGGTATGATTAATCGATCGCAATTCCTGCGCAGTAACCTGCTTCACGGAATTGGATTGTCACACGAGTAAGAGGTTTGAAAATAGCCGAAAAATTGCACGGCAATTTTTCGTAGGAGAAGAAGTAATGAAAAGAAAAGTATTGCTAATCTACCCAAAAATTCCGGACACATTCTGGAGTTTTAAATATAGCTTGAAATTTATCGGAAAAAAATCCAATTTTCCGCCTTTGGGGCTCTTAACAGTAGCGGCTTTATTGCCTTCTGATTACGATATCCGCGTCATTGACATGAACGTTACGCCGCTAAAAGAAAAGGACATTCTGGATGTGGACCTGGTTTTTACCTCTTCTATGATGGTTCAAAAAGAATCTTTAGAATATGTCATCGATTTATGCAATAAATTGCAGAAGCCGGTGGTCGCGGGCGGGCCCTATCCATCTGTTGCCTATGAGAAAATAAAGGGAGTGGATTACTTTGTTTTAAATGAAGCGGAAGTTACACTGCCGCTTTTTCTTAAGGATTTGGAGGAAGGCCATCCGCAGAAGGTTTATCATACCGAAAGCAAACCCGATATTACAAAAACACCGCCTCCGCGTTTTGATCTGCTGAATATCGGGAAGTATTCTTCTATGGCTCTGCAATATTCGCGGGGATGCCCTTTTAACTGCGAATTTTGTGATATAGTTGAGTTGTTTGGAAGAATTACGCGGACGAAAACCCCTGCCCAGTTTATACAGGAAATGGAAATCCTTTATCATTCAGGCTACCGGGGGTCGATTTTTGTTGTGGATGATAATTTCATCGGCAATAAAACCAATGTGAAAGAACTTTTACCGAAGGTTATTGAATGGCAGAAAGCGAGGCATTATCCTTTTCTTTTCTTTACTGAGGCCAGCGTAAATCTTGCCGCGGACGAAGATCTGATGGATTTGATGGTCGATGCCGGTTTTACAATGGCTTTTCTGGGCATTGAGACCCCTGTAGAGAAATCCCTCAAAGAGTCTGGAAAATTCCAGAATATGCGTATTGAACTGCTGGAAAGTGTCCGGAAAATCCAGCGAAAAGGAATTGAGGTAACGGGAGGCTTTATTATCGGGTTTGACAATGACCCAGAAAATATCGCCGATTTGCAGATTGATTTTATTCAAAAATCTGGTATAGCGACGGCAATGACAGGATTGCTCACAGCGCTTCCAAATACCCGGCTTTACAAGCGGCTGGAGGCTGAGAATAGGATTTTGAAAGATTCTACGGGTAATAATACTTACGCTTTGACATTGAACTTTGTACCGAAAATGGAAAAGGAACATTTGATTGAGTCTTATAAAAAAGTGATGACGCACATTTATACTCCCAAGCATTATTTTGAAAGGTGCCTTAGCCTTCTTGAGAACTATCCTTCCAGCGCGCGGATCAACCTGGGCGCCACGCGGCTATCCAATATTATTTCTTACGCGAGGGCATTTTTTCAATCCCTGGTCACCCAGACTTTTTCTTCCTATGGTTTTTATTACTGGAAATTTTTGCTGAGAGTGCTTTTCAAAAAGCCGGTGTTTTTTCCAAAAGCGGTTCAAATGGCGATCTACGGCCATCATTTTTTCAAGATGACCCATCAGGAAATTACTGGTAAGATTCGTCTTTTAGAGCTTTTCAAGCGTTTTCTGGAAAACAAAGTAAGCGAATTGCAGAAAAAGTGGCTTTCTTACCCGGCGAATAAGCCATTCAAGATTTTTAATAGTATTGCGAATTTCAGGAACAAGCAGCTTCCTGAGATGATCAAAAAATATAAAGAAATCGCCAGTGTTTCCAATCAAAAGATAGACAAAATCCTGTACAACCTGGATCACAGTGCCCGTCAGTATTTGCAGAAGATGAGCGGCTATTGGAAAGAAAATATTCAAAAATTGGATAAAAAAGAAGCTCAAAAATTGATTCAACAGATTGCTCAATACAAGAACAAGCTGATTTTCGGGCTGAAAGATAAAACAAATTTTATTCAAATTGATGTAGAGTACCATGCGCTTGAGCTGATGGGCAACCTCGAGAATGCTATTGACACTATTATTCTGGAAGCGGAAAATTTAATTCACAAGAGATTTATCCTGGCAAAGGCAGGGTAGGATTATTCCTCTTCTTTTAGTATATCCGGACTTAAGCCGCTTGACAAAAGTGTGGAAATGATTGGTTTCATAGGCGCGCCGATGACGTTGTCAAAGTCGCCTTCAATGATCTGGATCAGGTCATCTTTGTCCTGTACTCCATAACCGCCCGCGAATTTTGTTACGGGATGGTTTTGAGTGTATTCTTCAATGAATTTATTATCCAATTTTTTGAATAAAAGCGTGGTTTCGGCGCATTCGCTGACGGAAATGTTTTTCTGTTTATGAATAATGGAAAATCCGGTAATGACAGTCTGCTTTTTTCCGCTTAAGAATTTTAAGATTTCTCTGGCCTCGTTTTTATTTTGAGGTTTTCCAAGAATTTTATCTTCGCAAACCACTACGGTATCAAAACCAATCACAAAATCGTTGTCATAAAAGCGAGAAATCGATTTTGCTTTGAGAAGGGCAAGCTTTTTCGTGAGTTCACGGGGATCATCTGTTTTAATACGGGTTTCATCAATATTGGATATACTGGTAATAAAGTGATTGAAATGCTGCTGGAACAATTTTTTTCTTCCAAGTGAAGCGCTGGCTAATACAATTTCATTCATCATCGCCTCTCTTTAATACTTCGATAAAAGCTTCCTGCGGTATATCTACATTTCCAATGGTTTTCATGCGTTTCTTTCCTTCTTTCTGCCTTTCGAGGAGTTTGCGTTTCCGGGTAATGTCGCCGCCGTAGCATTTTGCGGTCACATCTTTGCGAAGGGCTTTAATGGTTTCTCTCGCGATAATTTTTCCTCCGACCGCCGCCTGCACAGGGATAACAAAAAGCTGCTGCGGGATCAACTCGCTGAGTTTTGAGCAGACGTTTCTCCCTCTCGAATAAGCCTGATCTTCGTGTACCATCTGCGCCAGAGCGTCCACAGGCTTTCCATTGACCAGGATATCCATTCGGATGACTTTGCTTTCCCGAAATTCCAGAAACTCGTAGTCGAAGGAAGCATATCCGCGGGAAAAAGACTTAAGCTTGTCAAAAAAGTCGTAAATAATTTCGGCCAGGGGTAATTCGCAGACAACCTCAATTCTTGTCGAATCAATATAAATCATATTTTTCTGAATACCGCGGCGGTCCTGAATGAGTTGCAGCACTGTACCCAGGTATTCATTCGGCAGGATAATGCGGGCTTTTACATACGGCTCTTCGATTTTGTCTACCTGACTGGGGTCTGGGAGCTCAGTGGCGCTTTCAATATAAATCATCTCGCCCTTTGTCAAAGCAACCCGGTATTCCACAGACGGAACAGTGGAAATAATATTGAGGTTAAATTCTTTCTCCAGCCGCTCCTGGATAATCTGCAGATGCAGGAGACCCAGAAAGCCGCACTTAAAACCCATGCCAAGTGCTCCGGAGTTCCATTTTTCAAAAGATAATGAGGCATCATTGAGCTTGAGCTTGAAAAGGGCTTCATGGAGCTCGTCAAACTCTTCACTTTCAATGGGGAAAAGGCCTGCGAAGACATATTGTTTAGCCGGTTTGTAGCCCGCAAGCGCCGTAGCGCAAGGCCTGTCTTTATGCGTAATAGTATCGCCTACGCCAAATTCTGAAACGCTCTTGATCCCGGCAATGATGTAGCCGACTTCTCCGGCCTGAAGCGCTTCTTTTTTGATCAGCTTCATTCGCATCATCCCGACTTCTTCCACCTGGCACTCTTTTCCGGAAAGCATAAAGGAAATGACATCTCCCGGTTTAACAGAGCCTTCATAAACGCGTACTTTAACAATAACTCCCCGGTAAATGTCATAATAAGAGTCAAACACCAGCGCTTTTAGTTTCTCGTTTTCATCGCCCTTTGGGGGTGGAATCTTTGTGACGATCGCTTCCAGCACCGTGTCAATGCCGATGCCTGATTTCGCGCTGATCTGCAGTGCGTCCGCGGCAGGAAGGCCAAGGTCTTTTTCAATCTGCTCTTTTGCCATCTCAATGTGCGCGCTGGGGAGGTCGATTTTATTGATAACAGGAATGATTTCCAGATCCTGTTCAAGAGCGAGATAAAAATTCGAAAGAGTCTGGGCTTGAACGCCTTGTGAAGCGTCAATCAGAAGGAGTACTCCCTCGCAAGCGCCCAGGCTTCTGGAAACCTCATAGGAAAAGTCTACATGCCCGGGTGTGTCAATGAGGTTCAGGGTGTATTCTATTCCATCCTGCGCGCGATAAGGAACAGAAACAGTGTGTGCCTTTACCGTAATGCCATGGTCACGTTCCACCTGCATAGAATCCAGAATTTGCTCGACGTTTTTTGACTTGTCAATCACGCCGGTAAATTCGAGTATTCTGTCTGCAAGGGTCGACTTGCCATGGTCAATATGGGCAATAATCGAAAAATTGCGGATATTCTGCCTATAGGACATAGTACTCCCTTTAAGAATCAATGGGTATTATTATAAATTAAATTTTACAATTTAGCAATTGAAAAGAAGGAATCCCAACTATTTGACATGTCGTCCAAAGTCAAGAAAGGACGTATATCTCCAAAAATGAAAGAGGACTGACAAAAATTTACGAATCATAGATATCCTCCCATTTGTATTGAGTTAC
>JAGVOW010000060.1 GCA_020052515.1 Brevinematales bacterium
CGCTAAATTAATAATTCTAATGTAGCCGCGGGCTTTAGCCCGCGTAAATTAAGCGCAAGCTAAAGCTTGCGGCTACATTTTTCAATTTAGCGACAACCTCCCCTTAAAGGGGGTCATGGGGTCGTACACGCCTGTTAAAATCCGTCTTTTAAAATCCCATAGGATAGATAGGCATTCAAAAGAAAAAGATTGTTCTTTTCCCGCATCAAAGCCAGCTGTGAGGAATGGTATTGAGCAAGAAACGATTTACAATAATAAAAATCAATTCTTTCTTTCTGGAAAAGGGAAATATAATAAGTGAGGAAATCTTTCTCAAAGAGCAAGTTACCCTCTTCTATCTTGATTTTTTTCGAAAGTGCTTCCATCTCTTTTTTGACATTCCGGTAAACAATATCCCTCTGCCGGAAAAGTTTATCGTTATCAATTCTCAGGTTTTGATTTTCAAGCTCTGTTCTGGCTTTATCATTTTCGCGATAAAATATCTCGGAAAACGAATATCCCAATGACGCTCCGGCAGAATATAAAAACGTATTGGTTGTCAGATTGTAGCCCACTTCCCCTGATAAAGACAAAACCGGCAAAAAGTTGTCCAGGCTTCTCCTGCGGATAAAACCGGAATGATCAGCCATTTCCAGTGCGTTTTTCTGCAATCTCATTTGAAAAACATCAGACCCTAAGGTTTCAGAAAAAATATTCTTCATGTTGGCTTCATACAATTGCAAACCGGTCCAGTTCAGGAAAATCAGAAAACTGTTTGTAAAATAGGCCTCATTCAAAGCCAGTTCATCTTTCTTTACCGCAATTTCATTTGATAAAATTCTCAAGAAATTTGCCTTTTCCACCTGTTTTTCATGGCTGGATTGACAGGCGCTTTCAAAAAAAAAGTAATTGCTGATCTCCATTTTCTCTATTTCTATCTCTGCCCAATAAGATTGAAGTTCCACATAATTATCAATAATCCGGCCAATCAGCTCTTTCTTTCTGATTTCACTTTCCAGCTGGCTGGCAGAAAGTATATTCGCGGAAGAAAGAAAGACCTGAATCACTTCATCGAAACTGCTCAATGGTTTTGTCACATGAGCGTTCACAAAAGGCCCATTATCATAACGGGTATCCGCCCGGACGTCCTGATAAATAGAACAGCCGCAGAATAATAAAAAAAATAGAGAAACACTAATCTGCCAGTTTAACAACCCCATATTTCAACCTTTTTATCAAAATATACAAATCCACTTTGTTTTGCAGCAACCGGACCTCATCATCATAAGACATATTCCAGTATTTGTAATATTCGATAAAATCAATTTCCCCTTTCAGATACCTGCGCAAATAATCTTTCTGTAATTCTTTCGCTATTCTTCCGTTTTCTTCGAGAAACAAAATTCTTTTTCCGAGAAGTTGAATTTCCTTTTTCATAAGAAACAAAGTGTAAATATTTTCTTTTATTAAATTAGAAATTTCCGTTACCAGAATTTCATTGGACAGCTTCACAATCTTGATTTCGTTTTGTTTCTTGATAATGTCAAATATTTGAAAAGCAAAACCTAGATTCGCGGCATAAGAAAAATTATTGTTGAGTATGTCATAACTTGCTGATAATGAAAGGCTCAAAACCGGCAGAAAACTTTCCCGGTTCTTTTTATCAATAGACATTAAATTATTCGAAATATTTATATTTCTATCCCGCGCTAAAAGAGAGTTTTCGCTGTTTGTTTCAAAATAAGCTGCTTCTATTTCATTTTCTTTAAACTTTAATTCAAAATTTAAGGTTTCAAGAACATTAGATAAACCCAGCAGATACTGTAGGTATTCCAAATTTTTACCCAATGACGCCTGATCTAATTCCAATTCTCCCGTTCTCAATAAAATCTCATTCGAAAAACGGATCACATTCAACTGCAGTTCTTCTCCCTTGTTCCGCTTTTCTTTCAAAGCTTTATAAACATTTGATAAAAATTGAATGTTTTCTTCCTCTACTTCTATTTTCTTTTGATAACGATAGACCGCTGTATAATAATCAACTACCTGATCAATAAAAACAATCTTTTTGATTTCTAATTCGATCTCACTTTTATTCAAATTGTTTTTCGAAATAATTATATCCTGGACAAAATTATCAATGTCCCCAAATGATTTTCCAATACTGACTGCCAATGAAAAATTAGTAGCCGGGTTATCATTTCTGTAAAAACTATTAAAACTCACAGAAAGATCCGGCAGCAAAAAGAGCCCCGTATTGTTGTTTTTTAGGCGCTCCATCTTTAAAATATTATCAAATTTTTGCGCCATTGGGGAATTATTCAAAGCCAGTTGAATCGCGTCATCCAATTCGTCCGCGAATGAGATACCAAAAAAACCTGAAAGAAGCAGCGTAAAAACGCAAAAAAAACGTTTTCCAAAGCTCATTTTATTTTCCTTTAAAAAAGATAATACATTTTAAGGATAGAATGGCAAAATGGCAACCGCTTTTTTTGATTTTTTTAGAGAAATAACATAAAATCTGTATGAAAAATCCCCCTTGCCCCTGGATTCGACAGGCTCACCACATCGCTTTGAAAAAAAGGGGGGGGGCAAAGTTAATGTAGGCCGTAAGCTTTAGCTTGCGTTTAATTTACGCGGACTAAAGCCCACGGCTACATAATACCAAAGAAAATGGGAGCGTTTGGCTATGATTTCAAAAAGGGCTATGAAGGTTGATTCTTCCGGGATCAGAAAAGTTTTCGAACTGGCTGAGAAAATTGAAAATCCTGTCAATTTCAGCATTGGCCAGCCGGATTTTGACGTACCGGAGATATTGAAAGAAAAAGCGATTGAAGCCATCCGGAAAGGCTTAAACCGTTATACTCTGACGCAGGGCATCGGCGAACTTCGGGAAAAAGTTTTACAGCACATCAGTAAAACCCGTAAAAGAACGTTTCAGCCGAATGAGATCATCATTTCTTCCGGCGTATCCGGAGGGCTTTACCTGGCGCTTATTTCGATCATTGACCCTGGCGACGAAGTAATATTCTTTGACCCTTATTTTGTTATGTATAAACACTTGGTTAATCTTTTAGATGGGAAGCCGGTTATGGTGGATACCTACCCTGATTTTAAAATTTCAGAAGATAAATTAAAAAAAGCTGTTTCTGAAAAGACAAAAGCTATTATTATCAATAGCCCATCCAATCCCACTGGCTATGTGTACACAAAGGAAGACATTGAAACCGTAGTACGCGTCGCGAAAGAAAAAAATATCCTGATTATCACAGATGAAATTTATGATGGCTTTGTTTATAATGGAAATTTTGAAAGCGCCGCCTCTTATTACGACAATGTCTTGATACTGGGCGGGTTTTCAAAAACTTACGCGATGACGGGCTGGCGTTTAGGTTATGTTGTTGGAAATAGTGAAATCATTGCCCAGATGATCAAAATCCAGCAGTATTCATTTGTCTGCGCCCCGGCGCCTTTTCAACACGCCGCTGTCGCCGCTCTGGACATAGACACCAGCGGTTTCAGGGAAATCTATCAGAAAAAACGAGATTTGATTTATGAAGGCCTGAAAGAAAGCTTTGATATTGTTAAGCCGGAAGGGGCTTTTTATATGTTCCCCAAACTCAAAAACGGAGACGCCAGCGCTTTTGTGGAAAAGGCCATTCAAAACAAGGTTTTGATTATTCCCGGGAACGTTTTTTCAGAAAAAAACACAAATTTTCGGATATCTTTTGCCACAGACGAGGAAACCCTGAAGCGGGGAATTGATATATTGAACCGCTGCGCAAAGGATTTTTAGGCCGCCGCCTCATCCCCCCAACCCCCTTCTCCAGGTCTGGAGAAGGGGGGCCAGCAGGCCGGGGTGAGGCGGCATGGAACTTGATAGGAGTATAAACCATGAAACAAACCGTAAAAATTTTTCTTAAATATAGTTGGGTTTTGTTGATTGCAGCCATTCTGAGCGGCTGCAGCAGCAAACCCAATTTCATGAAATACGACGTAGTTTTCTACGCGCCTCTCGGTACAAATATAAATGAAGTCGGCAGCAATATACCCATTCTTCAGCAGACTTATACCAATGATAAGAATTTTTTGATTGGAGATTATCTGGATGTGCCTTCTTCAATCGAGATTTTTGGCAACAAGCTTTACATAGCCGATAAATACAACCGGCGTGTATCGGTTTTCCCGTTGACACCGGGAGGAAACG
This sequence comes from Brevinematales bacterium, assembly GCA_020052515.1. Taxonomy (GTDB): domain Bacteria; phylum Spirochaetota; class Brevinematia; order Brevinematales; family JAOACQ01; genus JAGVOW01. The sequence continues at coordinate 4,187 of JAGVOW010000060.1, forward strand.
CGACTAATTTCGCGATTTTACCCACCGGGGAAGGCTATAGCTTCGGAACACCTTTTCAAGTCACTCTTAATAAATACGGCGAAATATTTGTACTGGCATCCGGATCCAATGAAATGCCCTCTTTTACTCTTCAGACAAATGAAGATGAGACTATCCGTACGATACCCGGCAAGGGACAGACTAATTTTAATCTTTACTACATTTATAAATTCACACCGGACGGCAAGTTTGTTTACTTGATTGGTGAAAATGGAATCCATTCTGAGGGCATGCATTACCCGGAAAGAATTGATAATGATATGTTCGACAATCTATACGCCTATTTCAAGGATTATGAAAACGAAAACCCGAATTGGCTGATTAAACGTTTTTCGCCCTCAGGGGAACTTGGTTTTGAATTCAACACAAAATACATCTCCCCTACCAACACAAAAGACGGGAATGTTTTTCTGGGAAGGGTCAGCGATATTTATAACCTAAAAAATGATGAAAGACTTATGATTTACAGTGAAAATTCTATTCTCAAAAGAAAGGATAAAGTAGTCGAAACGCCGGATGAGTTTTTTCACTCGATTGATGTCTACAGCGTTCTTCAAAACGCGATCACCCGCAATGTTACTTCCTCTAAAAAATACCTGGATGAATTTATTTCCATAACAAAAGACGACGTTCTGGTTTTGTACTCTTTTGATAACAAATATTCGGGCATCCGCTTCCGGTTTATTGAAATTAGCAGCGCGATCAATAAAGAAGAGGTTTATTACGCTCCTGTCATTTCCGAGCACTACGTTTATATCAAATTCTATGTAGACAACAATGGGCAGATTTACAGTATTATTGTCAAAGACAACAGTTATTTTGTAGTACTCCGGTGGAAGAAAGTGAAAAGCAGAGGGCTCTCATGAAGATTCTCTTCTGTATTACCGGGGGGATTTCGATTTACAAAGTCCCAACTGTCATCCGCATGCTGGTAAAATCCGGCCATTCTATTAAAGTAGTCATGACAGAAAACGCGGCAAAATTGGTTTCGCCTATTGTGTTTCAAACGGTTTCTGGAAACGATGTTTTTTCTAAAGATTTTGATCCAGGGCACTCCCTTGCGCATATCCAGCTGGGAGATTGGGCGGACCTTGCCGTGATAGTTCCCGCTACCGCGAATACGATAGCTAAAATCGCGGGGGGCATCGCGGACAATTTGTTGACTTCGGTCATTCTTGCCTGCGATAAGAAAAAAATTCTCTTCCCGGCCATGAATGTCAAGATGTTTGAAAACCCCGCCACACAGGCAAATATCCAAACACTCAGGGAACGTTCCTTTGAGGTGATTGATCCCGCTTATGGCGATCTGGCCTGCGGTTATGAAGGTAAGGGGCGGCTTCCGGACGAGGAAGTGATCGCCGGCTTTGTTGACAGGGATATTTCAGAGCCGCTGAAGGGGAGAAGTTACATTGTCACTGCCGGAGGCACATTAGAAAAGATTGACCCTGTCCGCTTTATTTCCAATTCCTCCTCAGGCAGAATGGGGTTTGAATTAGCCAGAGTGTTATTTAAAAAGGGGGCAAAAGTCCTCCTTTTATACGGCAACACAGCATTGCCCGAGCCGGCTTATATTCCTTCCATCAAGATTGAATCAGCCCAGGATTTGCTGTCCGCGCTGGAAAAGAACCTCCCTGATTATAATGGATTATTTATGGCGGCCGCCCCAGCGGATTTTAAGGTGGAAAAACCCTCCGCTTCAAAGATTAAAAAAGACAAAGCCCTTCACTTGGATCTGGTGGAAAACCCCGACATTCTCAAGAAACTCGCTTTATCCAGCAAAGGTAAGCTTCTGGTAGGATTCGCGCTGGAAACAGAAGAGGGAATAGAGAACGCGAAGAAGAAGCTTTCAGAGAAGAATTTAGACTTCATTGTCCTGAATAGAATATCCGAAGAATTCAACCCTCTGGGAAATAAAGACAATCAAGCGCTTCTTCTTTCGAAAAAAGGAAATGTAAAAGAAAAGCCCATTGCCCCAAAAGAAGAGATCGCGGAGTGGGTCGTGGAAGAGGTTCTTTCGGAGTTTTTCGCATGATCATCCTGGGAATAGACCCCGGTATTGAGCGATTAGGTTATGCGTTTACGGAGGTCAAAAGCAATTCCCTTCAGGCGCTTTCTTATGGATTAATCTCTACTTCAAAAGAAGAAAAAAAGCCCAGGCGGCTTCATCAAATCTATGAAGATATAAAAAGCCTCATTGAGAAACACCATCCGTCATGCCTCTGCGTTGAAACGCTAATCTTCGCGAAGAATGTAAAGACCGCCTTAGTGGTAAGCGAAGTCAGGGGCGTTATCCTTCTGCTTTCCGCGCAGTTCGAGCTTCCTTTGCTGGAATTCACCCCGCTCCAGGTGAAGATGTCGCTCACCGGTTATGGACGCTCGTCGAAAAGCCAGATTCAGAGCGCTGTGAAGCTCATTTTATGCCTTCCTGAAATACCAAAGCCGGATGATATTTCCGACGCTATCGCTATCGCCATCTGCGGCGGAAACACGATGCGGTTTCAACAGAAAATCAATAAAGATATAGGCGCGGTTAATTAACCGCGCCTATATCCTGAAAATGGCCTTGCCTCTTACACCGCTCCCGCTCACGCCTTCAATTTTTACCGGAAGAATCTGCCCAATCCATTCTTTCTTTCCCTCGATAAAGATAGAAATGCCGTTGTGCGACTTTCCGGAAAGCTCATTTGGATTCTTCTTGCTGACGGAATCCAGCATCAAAAGGAGAGTATTGCCGATCTGGGCAGAAAGCATTTCCTGAGAAATGGCCCTCTGGGTTTCTATCAAATAGGAAAGCCTCTCTTTCTTAACCTTTTCCGGCACCTGATCGGGCAATTTCTCCGCGGCTGTTCCGGGACGGACATTGTAATGGTAAGTAAAGGCTTCCGTATACCGCACCTTCTTAACCAATTCCACTGTTTCCAGAAATTCTTTTTCCGTCTCTGAGGGAAATCCCACTAAAATATCAGTGGATAAGGCCGCATCGGGAATTTTCCGTGCCATCTCTATTTTTTTTAAGTATTCTTCTGTGGTGTATTTACGGTTCATCAGGTTCAAAATCCGGCCGCTCCCGGATTGAAGAGGCAGATGAATGCTTTTCATAATATTGGAGTGCGCGGCAACCACGTCCACCAGTTCCTTTGAAAAATCCTTCGGATGGGAAGTCAAAAACCCTATTCTTTCCATTTTCGTTTCAACAGCGATCCTGTCTAATAGCTCGGGGAAAGAAAGATTTCCGTCCCGGTAAGAATTGACATTTTGCCCCAGAAGGTTTATTTCTTTTACCCCCTGGTCCGATAGCTTCTGAATATTAGCCAGAATGTCTTTCGCGCTCCGGTGAACCTCTCTGCCCCTGACAATAGGGACTATGCAGTAGCTGCAAAAATTATCACACCCATGGGAAATCGGGACAAAACTCTTAAAAGGATATTTGCCTTGAGGCTGGGCGTCCATAAAGCGGTAATCAGAAAGCTCCAGAAAATTACCCTTTGATCTCAAGCTGTTCAGGTACTCCAAAACACCTTCTTTATTATAAGTGCCCCATACCAGCTTTATTACATCGGGAAACTTTTTCTTCATCGCGAGGCCGGCATTCTGGGCCATACAGCCCATCAGCACAACCCGTATGTTTCTACCTTCCGTTTCGTTCAGAGTGCGGTAAAAGCCAAAACGCCCCACAATTCTTTGCTCTGCCGTCCTGCGGACACTGCAGGTATTAATGATGGCCACTTCCGCCTCGCGGGGATTTTCCACCCATTCATGGTGATGAATAATCAGAAGATTCCGAAGGGAATCGCTCTCCGAAACATTCATCTGACAGCCATAATTCTCTATAAAAAAACGCGCCATTTTGCCTCATCCGCCTCTATTCTACTTGCTCGCATTGATCCCAAATTCTTTCCAGCTCTCTTTTGCCATTTCCAGCTTCACAACCTTCTTCGCTTCCGACATCAGAGCTTCCATCTCCTTCATTGTCCCTTCTACCTGGACTGTTTTCTCCTTTAACCGGGACTTCAACGCTTCCTGTTCGTTGTCCAGAAGCATCGCTGTCTGCTGAAGCAATGAGAGCTTGTCCACCTTTTCATTGCCAAATCCTCTCTTCGCGATCCTGTCACTATTTGATTTCAGCCCCGACACCATCACTCTCACCGAATTAATCTGCTCCGCGAATGAACTTTTACCCATTTTAATACTCTCCTTATCTCAATTTTATTGAAATTTTTGATGAATTATCCTTTCCCCCACGTGGGGGAACGTTTCCCCAATGTGAATTATCTCTTCCTCCACGTCCGGGGACTCTTCCCCGACGTGGATTATTGTTTCCCCCATGTGGGGGGACTCTTCCCCAACATGGATTATCTCTTCCCCCACGTGGGGGAACGTTTCCCCAATGTGTAGGAAGCTTTCCCCCATGTAGATTATTGTCTCCCCAATGACGCAAGCTACAACCCCCTGGCCCCCTTTTTTAAGGGGGAATCTTCCGTTCCATTCCCCCTTAAAAAAGGGGGCCAGGGGGTTGTCCTTCTTCGCATGGCCAGGGGGTTGTCCCTCCGCGGTGAGGCGCGTCGTTACTTATAAATCTTCTGAACAGCCTTTCCTTTAACAATGATCTTATTATCTTCGGTAATGCCGATAATCTCGCCGAATACCACAACCTTATCGCCGTTAAAAACATTCTGAAAACCGGTGTAATGCGTTTCCGCGATGCCTTCTACCAGAGCCTGATCCACAAAATTGATCAGCAGATCAAAGACGGTTTCCTTTCTTTCTTTGTGCTCTAAATTCACCGCCGTGCCGCTCCAGTAAACCGCCACGCCCTTGTATAAGAACGGAATTTTGATCACATCCTGGACCGGAGGCACAAAATCCAGGTTTTCGCTATTAGCCTCAGGAACAAAACCCTGAAGGATCAATATACGCTCTTTTATATAATCGCTCGCGTTTGAATTCAACAGTTCGTTAATCAAAATAAGCGCCCGGTTGCGCTTTTTTTCTTCCAGGAAAGATTTTGCCATATCAAACTTTCTCTTAACCTCTTCCTCAGAAAGCCTGATGTTATAATGCGCCCTTTCTGAAACCAGTTTCTCAATATCCTGTATGGCCACATGCTTTACCCTGCCCCTGCCCAATCCTCTCTTAAAAGAATGATCCTGCCACCAATTAACCAGCGTTGGGTAGGACAAATAGGCCGCAAAGCCGATTGCCGCAAGGATAAATAAAACAAAGAAAAAACGCATTTGAGGCAGTGTGACCAGCTCCGATGGAAAATGCCGCAATTTATCCCACAGGCTTTCTTTTGGGATATTAACAAAAACAAAATCCGACGGCTTTGTCAGTGAAAAGAAAACTTTTGGGTCTTTTATGTTGCGGAGTTTTTCCAGATTGCTTTTGAGCTTTTGATTGTTTTGATCGGTATAAATAGCGTCCAATAAACAATTGATCGCCTGATCGACATCAGAACCTTCCAGAGCAATATAAGCCAACGCGTTCATCACTTCACTGTCATTGCGGTTGATGGAATTTACCCTTTGAAAAGATTCTTTCGCGTCTTCAAACCGCCCCCTCTGGATCTGACAAAATCCCGCCAGTTTCCGGGCAAGCAGATCATCCGGTTTTTCCTCCAGATAAGCGAAAAGCAAGTCTTCCGTTTCTTTATACCTGGAAGAAGCCTGCCCTTCTCTTAATTTTTTAATGGCCTGCCGTAAAAGAATCTCCCCCTTTAAAGGGCTTTTCTTCGAACTTTTACTCTTTTTTACAATAACCAAAAGGCTCTCCTCTCATTCTGCTTTCTTTGCCATCCAATACCTCTAATATCTTTGATAGAAACATCACGATTTTTCCAGAGCCCAAACAAATTTTTAATTTCGGTTGTGTTTTTACTTCTTTCTTTATCCTCTTCTTTAATTTCCAGATAAGGAAGCTCTTTCAAAAATTCTATCAGCCTTTCCGCCCTGCTCTGATTCTCAATATGAATCGTTATATTCATATTCCCTCCGTTACCCTTTCTTCTAAATCTCACTCAATAAAATATAATACTCAGAAGATTATAAAAATTCAAGTAAAATCTACTTCATCTTTAAATAGCCGATGATAAACGAATCAATATTGCCGTCCATGACCGACTGCACATTCTTGTTTTCAATATTGGTCCGGTGGTCTTTTACCATCGTATAAGGCTGAAAGACATAACTGCGAATTTGACTGCCCCAGCCAATGGCTTTCTTCTCGGGCGTATTCCTCGCCTTTTCTTCTTCCTGTTTCTGCTTCTCGTATTCATAAAGCTTGGACTTCAGCATTTTCATCGCCATATCGCGGTTTTGTATTTGCGACCGCTCAATCTGGCAGGCCACCACAATTCCCGTCGGAAGATGCGTGATGCGCACCGCTGACTCCGTCTTGTTCACGTACTGCCCGCCGGCCCCGCCAGCCCGGTAAGTATCCGTTTTTAAATCCTTTGGATCAATCACAATCGTAATATCATCGTCGATCTCCGGCGAAACACAGACAGAAGCGAAGGACGTCTGGCGCTTGTCATTTGCGTTAAAAGGGGAAAGCCTCACCAATCGATGAATGCCGTTTTCCGGCCGGAGATAGCCATAACAATAACTCCCCTTTATAAAAAGCGTCACGTCTTTAATGCCGGCCACTTCTCCCGCGTCAAAATTTACTATTTCTACGGGAAATCCATGCCGTTCCGCCCAGCGCTGGTACATCCGAAGGAGCATTTCCGCCCAGTCCTGCGATTCCGTACCGCCGGCGCCTGGATGAATATTCAAAAAAGCGTTGTTCTTATCAAATTCGCCGGTAAACATCATCACAATTTCCAGCTTGTTCAACTCTTCCAGAAGCCCTTCATATTCTTTTTCCAGGACTTTCAAGGTTTCCTCATCGTCCTCGCTTTCCGCCAGCTCCGCAAACTCTTTCAAGTCAGAAACCTTTTTCCCGAAAGCCTCCCAGCCGCCGATTTCCTTCTCTAGGCCGGAAATTTTCGAGGAAATCTCCGCTGTCAGCTTGTGGTCATTCCATAGCTTTTCATCCTGAAGTTTTTCCTTTAATTTTGAAAGCTCCTCAATCTTTTTATCGTTCTCAAAGATACCCCCAGTCTTTATTAAATTCAGAGAGCATTGACCCCACTTTCTCTAGAAAAGCCGCCATATTTTTTTCCTCACTTTTTACTTTATCCTATTATTATACATACTATTAAGCCTAATGTCAACTGGATGAAAAGCGCATCATTGAGCGAATTTGGCACAATATTTGCTAAAAAATGTTTGGAGGTGTTTGTGGAATTACTCAAAGAAAAAAATAAAACCAACCGTGAATTGAATGAGCTTTCATTGTTATTTGAGATCAGCCGTGCTTTGAGTGAATCGCTGGATTTGCGTTCGGTACTGAAGCCGGTCCTGAGGATGACGGCGGAACATATGGAAATGCTTCGGGGTACACTGACCATATTAAACCGCAAGACCGGGGAAATATTTATCGAAGAAGCTTACGGCCTTCTCCCCGAAGAGCAAGCCAAAGGAAAATACCGGCTGGGCGAAGGCATCACCGGTAAGGTCGTAGAAACAGGCCAGCCGGCCATTATTCCTCAAATATCAGACGAGCCTTTGTTTCTAGACCGCACCGGTTCCAGAAAACGCCTCAACAAAAAGGACATTTCCTTTATCTGCGTTCCAATCAAAATCGGCAGCGAAGTCATTGGGGCACTTTCTGTTGACCGCTTATTCAGCGATAAGGTATCTTTTGAGGAGGATGTGCGGCTTCTTACAATTATTGCCTCCAATATTTCACAGGCGGTAAAACTCCGCCAGCTCGCGCAGGAAGAAGTAAAAAAGCTCGCGGAAGAAAATCTGCGCCTGCATGAGGAACTCAAAGACAAGTTTAAACCGGCAAATATTATCGGAAATTCGAAAGCCATGCGCAATATTTATCCCCTCATAGAAAAAGTGGGAAACACGAACACCACTGTTTTGATTCTAGGGGAAAGCGGTGTGGGTAAAGAAAAAGTTGCTCAGGCGATCCATTACGGCTCCTGCCGCGCCGACAAACCCTTTATTAAATTCAACTGCGCCGCTCTGCCCGAAAACTTGATTGAAAGCGAGCTTTTTGGACATGAAAAAGGTGCGTTTACAGGGGCCTCTTCCACCCGCAAAGGCCGGTTTGAACTGGCCGACGGAGGAACAATTTTTCTGGATGAAATCGGGGAAATACCGACTTCCATACAGACAAAGCTGCTGCGGGTTCTGCAGGAAAAGGAATTTGAGAAGATAGGCGGAAACGACTCTATCAAAGTAAATGTCCGCATTATCGCCGCGACTAACCGCAATCTGGAAATAGCTATAAAAGAGCGGATATTCCGGGAAGACCTTTATTACCGTTTAAATGTTTTCCCTATTGTTGTTCCGCCTCTCCGGGAAAGAAAAACCGATATTTTACTTCTGGCCGATCACTTTATCGAAAAATACAACCGCGAGCATGGAAAATCGATCAAGCGCATTTCCACTACGGCGATCGACCTCCTGATCTGCTATAATTGGCCGGGTAATGTGAGGGAACTGGAAAACTGTATGGAAAGGGCTGTCATATTGTCGGCTGATAGCGTTATCCACGGTTTTCATCTTCCGCCAAGCCTGCAGACAGGGAATTCCAGCGGCACGGAGAAAAGCGGGAGCCTCGAGCAGATGCTGTCTTACTATGAACAGGAAATGATTGCCGAAGCGCTCAAAAGCACCAGTGGAAATATTGTCCAAGCCGCCAGCCAGCTTGGTATTACAGAACGCATTATGGGCCTGCGAATTCACAAATACAACATCGATCCTCAGTGGTTTAAGAATTGGAATAAATCCTCGCAAAAAACCGAGCATGATGCTCGATTAGCGATCAGTTCAGAAATAACCTGATTAATTAACAGGCAACAAGTGCCAGCATATCATACTGGTTGCTTTCCAGCCAAGCTTCTTATAAAATTCCAGGGCTCCCAGATTGGCTCTGTCCGCAAGCAGTTCCATTCTGAGCGCGCCTTTTGAAAGGCCCCATAGAGACAATTCTTTCAGCAGCGCTTTTCCAATCCCTTTATTGCGATATTCGGGAAAAACCACGAGGTCTTCCACTTTGAGGGAGAATCCTCCCTCCGCGGTAGAAACCGCAAGCTGCCCGGTCACCATCCCGACAACATTGCCGCACAAATCCGCCGCCAGTACAATGTTATCTTCAACCCTTTCCAATAAAAGGCGGAGCCCATTTTCCTGTTTCTCAGAATGGGCAACAAAATCGGTTTCTATAGAAAAAAGATGCCCTAATAACTCAGTCATTTTTTTAACGTCCGCAGGCGTAGCTTTACGAATAGAAAATTTCATATCACCTCTTTCTGCAGGGCCCAATTCACGGCAGATAGTATGCTTTCCACCATTGCCTGGAAACCAGCTCCCAGATAAGATTCTCCTGAAAAACGCGCGCCTTTATATTCCAGAATGATCTTTGCCGACGACCCGGCTTTGCTTTCTACAGCAGAATGAGTCCATTGCGACTCGAGAATCCGGATTTTATACGGAAGAATTTTTTGAAGGGCAAAAATGACGGCGGATTCCACTGAATTTCCCTTTCCTTTCAAGAGAACATTCTTTTTCCCTGGCTTTCGCGCAAGCAAAATTTCCACTTCGTGATCGTTCTTCATTTTGAATTTATAAGAACAATTTCTCAGGGCATAATATGGTTTTAACTGAAAGTTTTTGAATGAAGACAGCCATTCTAAAAGATCCGTACCGCTCACGGCTTTTTTGCCTCCGGCAAATTCTTTGAAGCCAGAAAGACTTGCGGCAGCGCCTTCATCGCTCAATACAATCCCTGTAAAATCAAAGACAGCTTTTGAGAGCCCTTCTTTGCCGGAATGCTGGCTCAGTGCCAATTGATTATCATCCCGGCCGATTTTCACTGGATCAATAATGGAATAACTCATGGCATTCTGGATCATTCCATATTGGTGCATCCCCGAACTGTGCCGGAAAGCATTCCAGCCTGTAATTGGCTTGTTTGGCGCGGGCGCGATACCAGTCAAAGCCGATAGCAGATTGGCAGCGCGTGTAATTTCACCCATCCGGATCTGGCCAAAAAAAACATCGCTGTAAATGTCCCGCCGGCAATTCAGCGCCAGTACAACTTCTTCCAGAGCAGCGTTTCCCGAACGCTCCCCGATACCGCCAACTGTAACCTCAATCTGCTCCGCTCCAGACTTGACCCCGGAAAGTGTATTGGCAACAGCCAGGCCCAGATCATTATGACAATGCACACTGATGCGCACCTTTTTTCCTGAAGGAATGACAACTTCTTTTTTTACCCTGCTTACAATCGCGCCGAATTCATCAGGATCAGCACAACCTACCGTATCAGGAATATTAATAATACTAGCTCCCGCATGGATAACCACAGAGTAAAATTCCAGCAGAAAATCCATTTCAGTCCTGGCGGCGTCTTCGGCGCCGAACTCGACCTCATCTACATATCCACGGGCAAATTCCGTAAAATGAGAAGCCATTTTTAAAACCTCAGATTTGGATTTATGGAGCTTGTATTCCCGAAGGATGGGCGACACAGGAAGAGAAAGATGAATTATTTTTTTACGGGCTTTTTGAATGCCGCGAACAGCAGAAATAATATCTTCTTTTCTGGCCCTTGCCAGCACAGAAACAAAAGATTTTGAAAGTGCTTCCGCTATCATTTCGACAGCCCTTGTTTCTTCAGGCGAAGCGTACGGAAAACCCGCCTCAATTATATCTACCCCAAGATTTTCTAACTGAAGCGCGAACATCAGTTTCTCCTTTTCCGATAACGAAAATCCCGGAGCCTGGCATCCGTCCCGCAGAGTAGTATCCAAAATTATCAAATTTCTCATACGTTATCCATGATTTAATTTTGTTATGATTGGATTGAAAGCTTTTGCCGATATCCGGATGCGGTCCCCTACTTTCAACCCATCCGCGTCTGAACGGGTAACAACGACTTCTCCCGCGGTGTTGTCAATCGATAACTGAAGGACGATGAGAACGTCAGATTCTATTATTTTTAGTACTTCAGCATTAAAAGACAATTTGCGCGAAGAATCGCCTGTATTAAACAGTTTATCCGGGGAAATATTCATTTCCACATTACCGTTGTTTATTCCTATGACACGGGAAGAAAGCAAATAACTGTCCGCCAGATCATGACTGACCATAATCACCGTATGATTTTCCAACCGGCAAAGGTCTCTGATTTTAGTTCGCAGACAAGCCCTGAGATTTTGATCAAGTGCAGACAACGGCTCATCCAGAAGAAGTAGTTCACGTTCCGATGCAAACGCCCTGGCAATAGCGGCCCGCTGTTTTTGACCGCCTGAAAGCCTGTCGGGACGTCTGTTTTCAAGTCCGCCTAAATGAAAATTTTGGATCCAATAATCAATTTTATTTTTGTTTTTGTTGCCGTAAGCGATATTCTGATAAATGGTCATGTTTGGGAACAACGCGTAATCCTGAAATACAAAACCGATATTCCTTTTCATTGTTGGCATTTTTTGTTTTTTGTTTGAATCATACCAGATTTCTCCGTTATTGAGAATACAACCTGAATCAGGCTCTTCCAATCCGGCGATCATTCTCAGGAGTGTTGTTTTTCCGCTTCCTGAAGGCCCCCTCAGTGAAACAAACTCCCCTTTCTCAATCGATAGCCTGATGTCCATAAAAAAAGAGCTGTCGGTTGAAGGATAATGTTTTTTCAAGCTGATATTCATCATCTGGATTGCCCCGGGTTCAAATTTCTGTTCCAGGCATTGACCATAAAGACAAGCAGAATTGATATGCCTATCATAACAAAAGAATATACCGAGGCGCTCTGGTAATCAAGCATCTCAACACTGTCAAAAATCGCTATTGAAGCAAGCCTGGTTTCGCCGGGAATATTTCCGCCGATCATCAGCACAACACCAAATTCTCCCAGCGTATGCGCGAATGTAATCGCCAGGGCATTAACAACCAACGGAACCATATTCGGCAATTGGACGGAAAACAGAGTTTTCATTTTACCTTTACCCAGCGATTCTGAAGCCTCGATGAGAGAAGCCGGTATTTGCGAAAGGCCGTTTTTCAGAGGCAAGAGCATAAAGGGCAAGGAATAAACGCAGGAGGCGATCACGAGGCCGGAAAAATTGAATACAAGCCGTACATGGAAAACGGATTCAAGCCATAACCCGAAACCATTTCTGGGAGACAGAAATAAAAGCAGATAAAATCCGATCACCGTGGGGGGAAGGACCAGCGGCAATGTCAGGATTGTTTCCAACCAGATTTTCCAGGCGGATTTTGATTTACTCAGAAAATAAGCGATAGGAAGCGATACGAAAAATAAAACACATGTTGTGGCTATAGATAATTTAAAGGAAAGCAGAAAGGGCTGCCATTCGATATTCATAAATGTTCCTCGAACTCTGACAGAGATATTGCCAACGAAGGAATAATCGCAACAATGGGCTGCTCTATTTCATTGAGCCATTCTTTTACCGAGCTCACCGTCGATATGGATTTGATCATCCCAAGGCCGCTGTCTATAACGATTTCGGAAAACAAATCTCCGCTTTCCCGGAGAATGAATTTCCCCCTGATTTTATTTTCAACACTAATTCCGCCCTCATAATCCTGACAAAGAATTACTTCTGTTTCCTTAAATACCGCGAAGGCCTTTTTCCCCGCATAAACCCATGGAGGAATCTCGAGCGTTACAATCCGGAGGAATTCCTCTTTATGCCGAAACAAAAGGGAATAAAAATGCCCGAATTTTTTAATATCAACAATTTTTCCTTCAATTCGGTTCATTTGAACAATTGTTTCTCCGTAAATATTTTTACTTCCAACGCGGTTGATAAAAACAACCGGACATCTTTCTCCTTTAAGGTTTTTCTGCCGCATTGGTCAATAGAACAGATATCCTGAAAACTATCCATTATCAGAAGTTTCTCCTTAAGCTTTCTTGAAAGAGGCATAACTTTAGTAACCTCATTTGCCAGATCTTCGAGTGTATGATTTTCCGGTAGTCTTTTATGGTAAAGAAGAAACCCCATAAATAATTTTTCAATGGCCATCGCGGAAATATTATAAAGAATAACCGGAGTAAAAACTTTTGGCCTATTCGAGGCGTTGAGCGCCGTTTTAAGGTAATCCAAGCCTTCCCGGTAAAACTGCTCCCAGATTTCATTATTCTTTACGCTATTCATAACACCCCCTTTAGTACTCTCAATTAAGGCTGTTGGTACCCATATCTACGAAATATTTTTTGGGCCTGCTCCGAAAAAATAAATTTATAAAATTTCCGGACTTCGGGATTCCTGATCGAATTATTCAGGATCAGAATTCCCTGCTCTATTGGTTTATACAAATTGGTGTCTATTTTCACCCAATTTATCTTGGATCGGATTATTTCTTTCCGATTATTGTCATAAATCATGGATTCGGCAATGAAGCCAACGTCAGCCGATACGGCCACATATTCTGCGGCCTGCTGAATGTTTTCCGCGTAAATCAATTTGTGCTTTATTGAATCAAACAATCCGGCATTCGACAAGGCAATAGCGGCGGCTTTTCCGTAAGGAGCGACTCGCGGATTTGCCAGAGCGATCTTTTTTATATTTGCCTGTGTCAGGAAAGATAACCCGCCGGACAAAGGCGAATGAACCGCTGTAAGTAAAAGCAGTTTTCCGTAAGCGTAAACCTTTGGAGGATAAAGCGCCAACCCTGATTCAAAAACTTTTTTCGGGTATTCCATGTCGGCCGACATAAAAATATCAAAAGGAGCTCCGTTCAATATCTGGGCAGCCAGCTTTCCACTGGAAGCCGTAACTATCAAAATTTCATTGCCAGGATTTTCGATGTTATAAGCTACTTTCAAATCCTTAACAACGGAGGCTAAATTGGCTGCCGCCGCAATAGTTATTGTGCTTTTATTTTCTGCATATGCCTGGATAAGACTCATTGCGAATAACAGTATTGGCAATAACCATTTCATATTTCACCTCCAGGCTTTATGACATAAGATAATTCCCGGCAGGCTTTCCTTCCTCCAGTGCGTCGAGGATTTCATCGATGGCCGACTCACTTTCAACCTTGCCGTACCACCAGTTCTCCGGGTAAATAATCATGGCCGGCCCCCGGTCGCATACTTTCAGACAGCCCGTGCTGGAAACGGATATTCCTGCCATTCCGCGGTCGGCTATTTCATTTTCCATATACTGCAGAAGGCGCATGCCTCCTTTCTTCGCACAGACACCCTGCGCCTCGCCGGACATCCGGAAGCTGCCACAGACAAAAATGTGACGTTTCGGTTTCTGCATATTTTACTCCTATGTATAAGGGGCTTAAGCCCATTTTTTATCAACATCCGCCGCCCGTTCCGGAACAGCTGCCGGCATTACAGCGGCCGGGGGTTTTTAGAAAAATTTTAGGTATCTCTTTCCCTGAAAGCACGGCTTTAGAGGCTTCCGCTATCATTCCCTCCATGGTAATCACTTTTATTCCATGGTTTTCCAAGATTGTTTTAGGAATATCACCAATCCCGCTGACCAATACCGCCAAGCAGTCCAGAAGACTCTCGGATAAAGCAATCCACCGGTCAGTACCCCCGCCGGAAGGCGGTGCTTGACGGCGGTTCACCAGTTCTATTGCGCCATTGTTCATTTTGAATATCCAGAAAGCCTTTGCCTCCCCCATGTGTTGATTAACAAAAAGCCCTTCCATGCTGGCGACGGCGACATAAGGCCTTTCTTTCGATATTTTTGGGAGAGAAGCTTCTTTCAACAATTTAAAAGCCTCGGCGCTCATTGCCTCTCCAATTAACCCGGCGGCGTCGGCCCGGCAGCGGCTGCAATGGTTCATCTGGGGAAGAAGGCCAGCGGCCTGTTTTTTTATTTCAGCAAGCATATCATGGTTTGGGGGCAGGATTCCCTCAAACTCCGTTCCTTCGACATGGTAGAGCGGAATAAAGTTGATAATATCCGCTCCTAATTCTTTCGCTTTTCTGGCGACTTCCACGGCATGGGCCTCATTAATACCTGGAATAATTACGGTATTTATTTTGACCGTTATGCCTTCCGCCTTGAGGCTTTTGATCGCTTCTATCTGTTTCTCAAGAAGAATTTTCGCGGCTTCCAGGTCTCTATAAACTTTTCTGTCATAACGTACCCAGGCGGCTATTTTCGACCCAATTTCCGGATCAATGGCATTCAGCGTTATCGTCACATGGCTGATATTGACTTTAGCGAGTTCTTCCGTGTATTTTGAAACCTCAAGGCCATTGCTGGCTAAACAAAGAAGCATATCCGGATATTTCCCGCGAACCAGCCGGAGCGTCGAAATCGTTTCATCAGCGTTGGCAAATGGGTCTCCGGGGCCGGCAATGCCGACAACGCTAATGTTACTAATTTTTGTCATAACCTTATCCAGATATTCAACAGCTTGGAGCGGATTCAACACAATGCTCGAAACGCCGGGTCTCGACTCATTGACGCAGTCAAATTTACGGTTGCAGTAATTACACTGGATGTTGCACTTCGGCGCTACGGGGAGGTGGATCCTTCCAAACTGATGACGCGCTTTCTCGTTAAAACAGGGATGGTTCTCAATATTCATAATTTTCCTCACAAATAACTATAGCCGACCGGCGAAGACTCCTGTTTACCTGCCAGAATGGTATTCACAATCCGGTCATAAAGCTCCTGGGTTCCCCTGTATCCTACATGATGAAGCCTTTGTGCTCCAAAGCGGTCGTGAATCGGAAAACCCGCGCGCACCAGAGGCACATTCAGCAACCGGGAAAGGGAATATCCCTTACTGCTTCCGATCAAAAAGTCTGATTCTATGTCTTTCATACTTTCCAGAATAGTCATATGATCCGCGTTCTCGATCACGCGAACCGCTTCCACCGTATTATTTAAGACCGCTTTCAAAGCAGATTCATATCCATTTTCTGAAGCGCCTGTCGCGCAGATAGCTGGAATGATCCCGACCTCATCCAGAAAAGAAGCCATTCCGATAACAAAATCGGCGTCGCCGAACACTACCGCTTTTTTTTCAAAAACGACTTTGTGCCCGTCAATGTAAGAATCAATGAGCCTTCCCCTTTCCATCGCGTATTTTTCCGGTATTTTTCTTCTGCTGATCTTCTCCAGTTCCAGAAAGAAGGCGTCGCATTCGTCCATGCCGATCGGAATACCCAGATTCACTCTTTTTACCCCGAATTTTTCTTCCAGATAAGAGGCGGCAGTTTTTCTCCCTGGAAGCGTCCGCCCCAGCTCAAGAGAACCTGACGCACGTCCCATTCGCCTGATGAAAGCAAGGGGCGTTCCGCCTTTTGGGACCTTCTGGTATTCCTGCCAGTTCGGACCATCCAGAGTGTCTGAATAATCCGGCAGTAGGGTGTAATCCAGTCCAAAATCCGAAAGAATCTCTTTCAGGTGCCGGATATCGGAAGCGGAAAGAAGGCCGGAAAATAAATTCACAAAAGATTCTTTTTCTCCTCCTTCAGCCATTGCTTCCACGGCTGAGCGCAGCGCGTTCTGGAACCCGTCAGCATGTGTCCCGCTGTAGCTTGGCGTTGATGTCAGAATAAATTTAATATCTTTATATTCAGGATGCTTCTTTTTAAAATTCTCCAAAAACATCGCGGTATCATCGCCTATTGTTTCCGATAGACAGGTGGTCGCGATTCCCACCGCTTCCGGCTGATACTGGCATATCACATTTTCCAGCGCCGCCTCCATATTTTCACCACCGCCGAAGATAGCGGACTCTTCGCTAAAATTAGTCGAAGCCACATCCAGCGGTTCGCGATAATGGCTGATTATGTAGCGGCGGATATAAGTCGAACAACCCTGAGACCCGTGTACCAGAGGCACGCAGTTCTCAATTCCTTTATAAACAAAAACAGCGCCGAGCGGTGAACAAAGCTTGCACGCGTTCCTCGCCGAGACATGGGTTCTAGCCGCCTCACCCCAGTCCCCTCTCCAAATTTGGAGAGGGGCGGACGAAGGCCGGGGTGAGGCGGCCGCGTACTTCCACACTGGGCTCATGACACTCGAATAAACCTCACGGCAAAAATTCACCATCCCCGAAAATCCTGCAAGAGGGGTTTTGCGTTCGTGATTGTGATCGCAAAAGCCAATCCCCATTTTGTAAGCGATCGGACGCTCTTTCACACCGCCGATTAATAGGTCTACTCCTTTTTCCCGGATAAATTTCGATAGTTCCAGCGGATTGGTGTCGTCCACAATCACCGTACCCGGATCGCAGATTTCTTTTAAATAATTGTAGTCGTCTTGATTACCGGTCTGTGAGCCGACCACGGATGTTGTCATACCAATATGCCTCAAGGCCTTAACCAGCGAAAACGCTTTGAAAGCCCCGCCGACATAAATAGCCGCTTTTTTCCCGGCCAGCGCTTTTCTGTAACGCTCCATTTCCGGCAGGATTTTTGTGACTTCATCCTTTACCAGCTCTTCCGTTTTTTTCTGAATATCCGGGTAATTCAAAAACTTCGCCACATCATACAAAGCGCCTGCCATATCCTCAATGCCAAAATAAGAAACCCGGACATACGGAATGCCGTATTTTTCGAGCATCATCTTCGCCAGATGAGTCATAGAACCGGAACATTGAACCACATTGAGCGCCGCATGGTGGGAAGCGCGGATTTCATCTACCCGTCCGTCCCCGGTAATACAGGAAAGAACTTTCACTCCCATTTTGCGGTAATAGCTCTTGATGATCCAGGTTTCGCCGGCAACATTGAAGTCCCCCAATATATTAATGCTTTTTGGGATCGTCCCTTCGGAACCGCCAGTCCCGACAAGCTGAAATACCGCAACGCAGGCGGCTTTATAGCCGTCTTTCTTGGTTCCTCTAAATCCCTCTGACTGCACGGGAATTACAGGAATGCCGCTTTCAGCGGCAACTTTACGACAAACCGCTTCCACATCGTCACCGATCAATCCCACAATGCATGTCGAATAAACAAACGCCGCCTTCGGCTGATGGTCCCGGATCAATTCAGTGAGAGAAGCGTAAAGCTTGTTCTCGCCGCCATAGATCACGTCTTTTTCGCATAGGTCAGTGGAAAAACTCAAGCGGTGGAGCTCCGGCCCGCTGGATAAAGCCCCGCGAATATCCCAGGTATAGGCGGCACAACCGATCGGGCCATGAATCAAATGAAGCGCGTCAGCTATCGGGTAAAGCACCACGCGCGATCCGCAGAAAACGCAGGCGCGCTGACTAACCGATCCAGCGAGGCTCTTTTTCTCGCAAGACAATTCATGGCTATCTTTCCCGTTCTCAAAAACCTGGGGTTTTCGTTTTTCCAGAATATTTACCATAAATTTTTCCTTCGCCTCACACCGCCTCACTTAGTTCGACACCCCTCTCCAAATCTGGAGAGGGGACGGGGGTGAGGCGCTACATTACCAGCTCAAATCTTTCTTCCGGTGCATCCCTGTCCTGGCGGTCCATCACAGCGGAAAGAACCCTTTCCAAAAGCCTCAGGGCCCCTTTATACCCAACCATGGGAAAGTATTGATGCCCGATCCGGTCATAAATAGGGAAGCCGGTCCGAATGAGAGGAATATCCTCGTCTCTGGCAATATACTTGGCATACGTATTTCCAAAGATCAAATCCGGCTTGTCGTTTTTGACCAATTGATGGAATAGAAACATATCGCTTCCAAGGCCGTATTTCACAGTCGTCTTTTCCCCGGAAGCTTCATGCACCCGGCGTTCAAATTTCGGGCCGGCAGGTGTTCCGGTAACCACAACTGTTACTTTCATATCCAGGTCAGTCAGAAACTCCGCGAGCGAACTGAGCTGATCGGGGTCTCCCACCAGGGCGGCCTTCTTACCGTAAAAATACTGGTGCATATCAGTTATAACGTCCAACAACTGACCTCGTTCAAACTTAATAGAATCAGGGACATTCACTCCGGCTGTCTTGCGGAGATTGTCGACAAATATATCTGTCGCGCGAAGTCCAATCGGTAAATCCAGTATTTCACAGGGGACTTTGCACTTAGTATCCAGCGATTTTGCCGCCGGTAGTGAAGCCGTACGTCCCAGCGCCAGAGTAAAAAAACTGTCCCCCGCGCTCTTAATTTGATCCACTGTCGCTCCTCCATTCGGGAACATCTTAAATTTTCCGGTCATTGGCCCGTTCAACACGCCGGAGGTATCCGGAAACATCACGGACTTTACGCCCATTTCGGACATGATTCTTTTTAATTCAGCCATATCGGAGGGCTCAACAAATCCGGGAATCAGATTGATCTGCTTCTGCCGGCTACCGGTATTCTCCGAAAAGTAAGTTACCATGCTCTGCGTCATATTAGCGAAGCCGGTCACATGAGAGCCTTTGAAGCTAGGTGTATTGGTATGGATCACCCGTTTGCCCTTCGGAATTTTTCCCTCTTCCTGCGCTTTGCGGATGATTTGGTTCAGGTCATCACCGATCACTTCGGACAAGCATGTCGTGTGAACCGCGACTACATCGGGATCATAAACTGTGAAGATGTTGTTAATGCCTTCCAGCAGATTGGCCTGTCCGCCGAATACCGAAGCGCCTTCCGTGAAGGAACTGGTGGTTGCCATCACGGGCTCTTTATAGTGCCTCGTGAGTGCGCTACGGTGATATGAGCAACATCCCTGAGAACCATGGCTGTGCGGAAGGCATTTGTGTATTCCAAGAGCCGCGTACATCGCTCCTACTGGCTGGCATGTTTTAGCGGGATTGATTGTCAGCGCTTCCCGCTCCTCCAATTTTTTTGGTGTATGTCTTAATAACATAATATTTACCTCTCTTAGTTGTTCCAGGCATAGTTGCCGGCTAATTCCGGGCTATTGTCCCAGGGGGCTTTTACAAGACTGAAGACTTTTGTATTGACCAGCCGGTCGATCTCGCGGTAAAAATTGACCGCGCCTTTAAACCCAGCATAAGGCCCGCTGTAATCGTAACTGTGAAGCTGTTTGAGCGGAACTCCGCTTTTCTGGATCACATATTTTTCTTTAATGCCCGCGCAGAATACAGCCGGCTTATATTTTTCAATCAGCACTTCTGCCTCATAGTGGTTGAGGTCGTCAATAACAAGGGTATTGTCCTTCATTTCCGACATCATCCCTTCATAATCATTAAACCGCATTCCCGATTTTTCGAGCTCTTTCATCTCCTTTTCCGTCTTTCTCTCCCGGTAGCGCTGGGGATCAGCTTCCACGGAAAGCTCCTCGATGTTTCGGGTATCAGCGTCCACCACAATGTTTGGGATAACCTTCCGGCCTTCATAATCATCGCGGTGCGCAAATTCATAACCGGCAGAAACGGTTTGCATCCCGATTTCCGTAAACAACTCTTGGTAATGATGGGCGCGGGAACCTCCGACAAATAGCATCGCCAGTTTTCCTTCGCAACGTTCTTTTACTTCAAGACGAATCTTTTCCACTTCAACCAATTCAGAGGCTATGACTTTTTCCGTTTGAGCAATTAGTTCTTTATCGCCAAAATAGGCTGCCATTTTACGCAGAGACTTTGCGGTTGCTTCCGCACCTACAAAATTTACTTTAAACCATGGAATGCCGTACTTCTTTTCCATCATTTCCGCAAGATAATTGATCGAACGGTGGCACATGACCACATTTAGGTCGACTGTATGCGCACTAGCAAATTCGTCATATTCAGAATTGCCGCTAAATGTCGAATGCAGGGTAAATCCGCACTTGTCGATAATCCGCTCAATTTCAAAAGCGTCGCCGCCGATGTTGTACTCGCCCAGAATATTGAGCTTAAATTTTCCTTCTTTTTCCTCTTCGAGCTGACCCACGACATCGGTAAATACTTTGTTATTAGCCACATGGTGGCCTGCCGACTGGCTCACCCCTTTGTATCCCTCGCAGGAAAAACCAAAAATGTTCACGTCGGGATACTTTTCTTCCATTTCTCTCGCGACCGAGTGAACATCGTCGCCGATCAGTCCGACCGGACAGGTCGAAAAAATGCCGATGGCTTTGGGGTGAAAAAGCGCGACCGCTTCATCAATGGCCTTTTTGAGCTTCTTTTCACCGCCGAAGATAATCTCATCCTCCTGTAAATCGGTAGACATCGCATAAGGCATGTAATTCGGGTGCTTGTCCGATTTGGTCCTGGTCTGGTTCCTTCTGGTCAGCCAGCTATAGAAGCCGCAGCCGATCGGCCCATGCGTAATCTGCAATATGTCCCGCGTCGGCCCAAGAACCACGCCTTTGCATCCCGCATAAGCGCATCCACGCATAGACAGGATGCCCGGAATAGTTCTCGTATTGGCCATAATCTCCTGAACCTGCTCGCCTTCATTTACCTTATTTACAATAATTTGTTTCGCTCTTTTTCTGGCAACCTTGGCCGGATATTTCGCAAGAATTTCTTCTTTTACTTCCGCCGCATCGGGTAATTTTGCAATGCTTTTTTCTATCGTATTATCCATAATTTACTCCTTTGCCCCCTCACACCTTTAAGGGGGGTGGAGGGGGCGTTTAAATTATATTTCATCCAGGGTTCCATCTCCTTCTTCACCTGTCCTGACACGAACAGATTCCAACACAGGCAGGACAAAGATTTTACCATCGCCCGCCTTCCCGGTCTGATTCGTGTTAATGATCGTATCTATTGTTTTCTTGACCAGTTTGTCCGGCAAGATAATGCTGATGATCCTCTTGGGAATCAGCCTCTGTGAATTACCGAGCTGGGAGATCGCTTCTTCGTAACCCTGTTCGACTCCTTTCAGGACGGAAAAATCTACCAATCCCTTTCCTCTTCCCAGGCAATCCTTCGCGTGCAGAGAAGATATTCCAGCGTCGGACAGAGCTTTCTTTGTCGCGTTCATCTGATTCATCCGGATGATCGCCATCACTTCTTTCATATTTTGACCTCCTCCGGCCCGGCCGTACTTTCTTTCACTCCGGAGCTGACCGTATAAACTTCCAGCACGGGCGAAACAAAAATCTTACCGTCGCCGAAAGCCCCTTTTTCACCGGTCCTGGCCGATTGGATAATAGTCTTAACAACCAGGTCTTTATCGTTGTCCGGCACGACAATCAACAGTAGTTCCTTTGGGATTTCATCATAAGTAATGTCCCCGATTTTGATACCGCGCTGTTTACCACGCCCGGCTACACTCATTTTTGTAACAGCCGGAAACCCTTCCGCCATCAATGTCTCCATAACAAAGTCTACCTTTTCAGGCCTAACAATCGCTCTTATCATTAACATATCTAAGCCTCCTAATCATTCCGGTCATTGAGCAAATTCGAAATCCGCTAAAATTAGTTTCCAATACCATATTTAATCAGCAACGCTTCGAGTTCATCGGTAGTAAGCGGCTTGGGAATTACAAACTTCTTGTTCGCGTCTATCGCCCTCGCCAGCTTTCTATATTCCTCTGCCTGCGCAACTGTCGGGTCGAACTCTATTACGGTCTTGCGGTTGATCTCCGCCTTCTGTACCATATTATCGCGGGGCACAAAATGGATCATCTGCGTGCCCAGTTTTTCAGCGAGCGCTACAATCAAATCCATTTCATTGTCCACCTTGCGGCTGTTGCAGATAAGCCCGCCCAGTCTCACTCCGCCTGATTCCGCGAATTTCAGAATACCTTTACAGATGTTGTTGGCCGCGTACATCGCCATCATTTCTCCCGACACGACAATGTAAATCTCCTCAGCCTTTCCGTCGCGGATCGGCATAGCAAATCCTCCGCAGACCACATCTCCCAGCACATCGTAAAACACATAGTCCAGTCCAAATTTCTCGGAATACCCGCCCAGCTGTTCGAGCAGATTGATTGAAGTTATGATACCCCGCCCCGCACAGCCAACGCCAGGTTCCGGGCCTCCGGACTCAACACAGCGGGTGCCTTTAAACCCAACTTTAACCACATCTTCCAGGTCCAGGTCTTCTCCTTCTGCCCTGAGGGTATCTAGCACAGTATTTTGTGACAAACCTCCCAGGAGCAGACGTGTAGAGTCCGCCTTTGGGTCGCACCCGACCACCATAATTTTTTTGTCCATCTCGGCGAGCGCAGCCACGGTATTTTGGGTTGTCGTGGATTTGCCTATTCCGCCTTTTCCATAAATCGCTAATTTTCGCATGGTGAAGCCTCCTTATCTTATTAGTAGAATCTGCTTCTCTATATCAAGAATCGTACCATAAGCAAAAAAAAAGGCATTTTTAGAAAAATCAAAATATAATCCATTTTATAATATAGAATTAAAAAATAAAAAAACTTCCTTCCTTTGAATTGCAATCAAAGATATCCCTACATTTTGGTAGGATTACATAGAAAAGAACTACAAAATGGTAATGTCCTGCCAGACTATAGAAAACGAACCCCATCACAATCAAATTCCCCTTGCATTATTATCAAGCAAAATATATAATATCCTTATTGTTTACTCACCGTTTTTTTACAATCGAGGACTCAAAGGCTCTGCCTGGAGGTAGTATGTTTTGTGAAAATAATTCTTACCAAAAGAAGATTTCTATTAAAAAAATTGTATCATTAGTAGTTGGATTTGCTACGGTTGTGGCAATAGATAGAATAGACTTCTCCATGCATTCCGACCTTTCTCTATTTATTCTTTACTTCATACCTATTATCGCGGTCACTTTGTACGCCGGGAAGTGGGCAGGACTCATCTTATCTATTCTTTCTGTTCTGCTTTTTTCCTTTAATCATTTTCCGCATTATCCGATTTCAAGTCCTCAAAGCTGGAATTTAATTTCAGATATTATTTTATTGTTTGCCCTATTCTTCATATTAACCAGATATTTAAAAGAAAGAGAGCTACAGAAACAAGACATTCTGACTAAAATAGGCAATAGAAAGCGGTTTGTCGAACTGATAAACTTTGAGATCAATCGATCAACGCGATACAGACACCCCTTTACTATTGTATATATTGAAATTGATAATTTTAAAAATGTAAATCAGGTGCTGGGACACCTGGGTGCGGATTCCCTTTTAATCGCTGTGGCCAATACTATTCAAAAAAATATTAGGAATAGCGATAGTGTAACCAGAACCGGGGACCATGAATTTGCCATCCTCTTTCCAGAAACTAATAATGAGGTTTTTGTCCAGATCATCAATAAAATAAAAAGTCTCTTGTTGGAATTAGATGTAGTTAAAAGCAACGCATGGGATGTTTCTTTCAGTATTGGGTGTGTGACATTTTTGAAAGCTCCGGCTACCATTGACGAGATGATCAATAAAGTAAACTCAGTCATAGACTCGATTCAAAGCAGCGGAAAGAATTCCATCTGCTTTGAGACCGTAGAATAATATAAGATTCTAGCGGAGAGAACTTTTATGGCTTTAATAGAGCGGAACCTTGCATTGGGACTGAACAAAAACAACAACCATTATTACACAGTAATGCTGGTAGATGATTCATCAGTAGTCCGGATGGTTTTGAAACGGATTCTTCTTGCAGAAAGTTTTGAGATAGTAATGGAAGCTGAAAACGGCAAAGTTGCAATTGAGAAACTCAAAAAAGCTGATAAAACACCAGATTTTCTTTTAATCGACAAGGAAATGCCGTTGATGGACGGTCTATCCGCTATAAAGGAAATTCATCCCGCTTACCCGGAATTAAAAATCATTATGTTTACCGGAGCCAGCGATAAAGAAACTGTTAAAAACGCAATTAATTTAGGCATATCCGGTTATGTTGTCAAACCAGAAGGGGGCAATCCCTTTGACCGCAGAGAACTATTGACCAGGATTGCAAAAATACTGGGCCGGGCGGACTACTGCGACAGATATATCAACGAATAGAATTGTTTTTTTAAACAAATTTGACAAATGGATAAAGTTTATTTAAAATATCTTAAACGTTTCAGTAAAAAAGAAAAGGAGAAAAATATGATTTTTAAAGAACGAATTTTAAAGCCGGTTTTTAAATTTTTACTCTTTGTGTTCGCTGGAACTTTCATTTGTTTCTTTACCGCTTTTTCGGAAACTCAAAAATTTGAATCTCTAAAATTGGATAACTTTGGGACTCAAAAAATGGAAGTAGAACAGCTCCAGGCAAAGTGGATATTTGAAAACGACTCAGCGAATCATGGCAATTCAAAAGGAAATTTATCCTTTACTAATGGTCACCAAGAGAACACCCAGGCCCTACTTCTTCGCTATGAACTGGGGCCAGCTTTGAATTACCGGTACGTCATAGTAAAATTGCCTTTCTTAAGCGCAAAAGATTTTTCAAAGTATAAACAGATCAAATTCTGGATGAAAGGCAGCGGCAGTAAAGTCAAAATTTGTATTGGATGCGAAGATGTAAAGGATTATGATTATCACAATTATATAATTGCTTCGCCCAATAGTGGATGGAAAGAATATGGGGTACCATTATCAATGTTTAAACAGGACGGTTGGGGAAAGCCAAAAGGCTTAGATTTAACAAAAATCACTTTGATTCAATTACAAACCGGCTCTATGGAATCCGGAGAAAAAGGCGAATTTGCCATAGACAACATTGAACTTATTTCCGCGACAACCGAAGATCAGCTTTTGAATTTAGAAGGTTTTAAAGAACATAAGATTGTGAACCTGGACCAACAGGCCAGAGGCTGTTTTCTAGGCGTATTTGCCGAGAATTTTCAGAGAGACATTCCAAAAATTCATAAATTGGAGTCAATGACCGGGAAAAAATTTGCGCAAATCATGTGGTATCAGGACTTTACAAAGGAATTTCCATTGGACGACTGCCAGAAACTCATTAAAAATGGCTATGTTCCCCATATTACCTGGGAGCCATGGTTTGCGGGAAACACCAACAGCATCAATTTAGAAAAAATCCTCTCCGGCCAGTGGGATCATTATATCAAAAACTGGGCAATCGCCTCAAAGAAATTAAAACAACCTTTTTTTCTGCGCTTTGGGCATGAATTTAACGGGAATTGGTACCCTTGGTCCATTCCACAAAACGATATGCAGGCGGCAAAATACATCCGGGCATACCGCTATGTGCACAATATTTTCCAAAAAGAGGGTGCTAAAAATGCCCAATGGATATGGTGCCCCTACAACGATACCATCCCCAACCATCCCAGCAACAATCTTTTTCTCGCTTATCCAGGTAATGATTATGTAGATTGGATCGGCATCGATGGGTACAATTTTGGCCAGCAAACCGGGTTTAATTATGGCTGGAATAGCTTTGACGATTTGTTTTCCGCTATTTACACCGCTATTGTGCAAAAGATTACTAATAAGCCTATTATGCTGGCGGAATTCGCCTCTGGTTCAGTCGGCGGCAATAAAGAGGCCTGGATCCGGGAAATGGGAGAATCTCTGCCGCTAAAATACCCCGCTATAAAATCCATTGTGTGGTTCAATATTAACAAGGAAACGGATTGGAGGATAGAAGAAAGCGCCCAAATCGCAAACGCTTTCTATGAAGCTGTTTCCAATAATTATTTTCTCACTTCGGACAAAAATTTGCTCAAAGCAAAGGATCAAATAAGCTCCGAAAGACAATCTTACCTGTATGCCCTCCCGACTTTAAATCCATTCTGGAATAAGGCTGTTTTATCCATATCTAGATTAACAAAAACCATTAACATCGACGCAGATTTATCCGACTGGGATAATATTCCAGTAAGCATTGACCTGAACAAAAATAACGCTGTCGGAGGAGCATCGCTTCCCTGGAACGGCGATGCCGATTTCCGGGCAAAGATAAAAATGGCAGCCGACTCGGAAGCCCTCTATATTGCCTGCGATGTTTCAGATGATTACCCAATGGTCAATCCCTATCAGGAAGAAGAAGCCTGGAAAGGAGATTGCCTTGAAATTGTCTTTGGCGCAAATCCAAAATCCGAACTAGACCGGATTTCTCTTGATCCCTCTGACTATCAAATTCTGGCCAGCACCGGGGACGAAAAATCCGGCAAACCTCCTTTTATCTGGAATTATTACCAGAAAAAAAATGGACTGGGAACAGTTCAGACAAAAAAGACAAAAACCGGCACTATTTTGGAGATGAAGCTCCTTTTTTCTTCGTTTGGTAAATTTTCTCCCTCAAAAAAAACAAAGTACGGGTTTGATCTCGCCTTTGACGACGCTGATCTAAAGGGGGAAAGGGATAAACAGATTATCTGGACAGGCAAGAAAGATTTCTACAAGAATCCAGGCGTATGGGGATTAATTCAATTTGAGAGTAAATAGAAAAAAACAATATGAAAGTAGGTTGATTTATCAAAAAAAGTTTGCTATAATAATTTAGATAGAAAATAAATTGTAGAAAGACATCTAATCGGCCGGGAGGATAAAGATGAAGAGACATTTAGGCATAGTTTTCGTTGTTCTTTGCTTTTTACTGAACATTGGATGGAGCGCAGGAGAAAGCGCTTTGAAGAAAAGTGTTATTCCTAAGAACGGTTGTTACACAGGAGTTTATATTGAAAGTCAATTTATTAAAGACTTTGAAGATATGGTCGGAAAGAAAATTACCATCGTTATGAACTACTCTCATATCAATACAGGAACGGAAGATTTGCCTGTTTCTCTGATGAACGCCCTATGGAAACTTGGCCATTATTCTATGTTCACACTGCAGCCGGAAACCTGGACCTTGCAAGAAATAATAGACGGCAAATATAATACTTTCATCAAAAAAGTCGCTAAGCAATCCGCTGAATTCGGCAAGCCTTTATTCTTGAGATGGATGCATGAAATGAATGGAAACTGGTACATCTGGAGTGGCGAGAAAAATGGCGCTGGAAAGCTCGATGGTTATGGCGATCCAAAAAAACCTGATGGCCCGGAAAGATATGTGGACGCATGGCGTCACATTTATAAAATTTTTGAGAAAGAAGGCGCCAAAAACGTGATCTGGGTATGGTGCCCTAATGATGAAACTCATCTGGGCGAATGGAACAACTTTGAAAATTATTATCCGGGTGATGAATATGTAGACTGGCTTGGCATTGATAGTTACAATTGGGGAACCACGTCTGTTATTCCAGGTTCAAGATGGAAAAGTTTTTCAGAAATGTTTAGTCCTCTCTATTCAAGAATGGAAGCTATTAACAAGGATAAACCATTTATGATAGGGGAGTTCGCTACTACAGAAACCGGCGGCAGTAAGCCGGATTGGATCAAAGACGCTTTTGTACAGATGAAAAAGAAATTTCCCCGATTTAAAGCTTTTATCTGGTTCAGCATTTATAAAGAAACTGACTGGAATCTGGATTCAAGCGAAGAGAGTTTAGACGCGTTTTATGACGCGATGAAAAACCCTTACTATCTGGGCCATATTAATGGGGTGAAATAAGATTACCTAAATAGGCGCGGTTAATTAACCGCGCCTATTTTCAATCTACAGAAATCTACTGAAAAATCTCCTCAAATTTCGCGTTCCTTTCTTTAGAAAACTTAAAAGAATATTTTGCAAACACATTGATTTCAATATTAACAGAGTTGCCTTCTTTTTTCTTTGAAAGGGCTGTGTTTTCAACTGTTTCCGGAATCACAGCAACCTGGAAGGACCCATCACTGATATTAAAAAGCGTCAAGCTGACACCATCAATCGCTATAGAATCTTTTTCTACCAGATACCGAACCAGGCTATTTTCCGCCGTAAAACGGTACAGGTAAGCCTCTCCCTTTCTCTGAATGGAAGAAATCCGCCCAACTCCATCCACATGCCCTTGAACCAGATGGCCATCCAGAAAAGATCCTATGGTCAAAGGGAGTTCTAGATTAACAAAGTCTCCTGAAGAAAGCTCGTTTAGATTAGTTTTTTTCAAAGTCTCAAAACTGGAAAATACCGAAAATTGTTTTGTGTCAAATTCTTCCACCGTGTGGCAAGAGCCGTTAATCGCAACACTGGTGATACTCTTTTCCAGCCGCGACAAAATTCCGGAGTCCGCCTTTATTTGAAGCCGCTTGCCGCCTGGAACAGTCTGAAGTTTCATTACCTCTCCAAGATAGCGTATGATCCCTGTAAACATTTTTTCCCTCACTTTACCCAATTCACTTTTACACGCGCAAACTCCATCTCTTCCATTTCATGCGTAAAACTTTTCAAAATACTCTTGCCAAAATCCTCTGGATCGGCCCCTATTTCTTCCAAACATGAAACAGGAATAGGCGTACCAGTATTTTTAATGTTCAATGCGCAATGAATCATTTTAGAAATGGGACTGGCTGTCGCAATTGATACAGACAGTTTGCGTTCTTCATAATACAAATCATCCCCATCCCTCTTAATTAGCAATTTTCCCATTCTTAAATTAAGCTCATCAGCAATTTTGCTCATCAAAAGCCTCTGGAGAAAAACCATGCTTAAAAGATCTCCTTGAAAAAGTTCCACAATAAAATGCAGCATTAAATCAGAAGAAATAGGCTCTTTGGCAATGATATCCTCAATATCCACCAGCTCTGTCAGAAGAACTTTTGCCGAGCCGATAAAGCCGACTATACTATCGCCGGCAATTTGAAAATTCCGATAAGCAAAATGAGAAGAGAGCTGCGTTCCATCATAGGTAATTTTATTTTCTGCCCAGAAAGACTTCATTTTATACCCCAAACATTCATTTTCCTGAACTCATCCAGAAAATCGTTTCGAGAAAGAGCTCTTTTCAACCGCCGGCAAGATTCGCATTCCCCGCACATCTCTTTTCTACCCCAGTAGCAGCTCCAGACAAACTCAAAAGGCGCTTCTGTTTTCCTTCCAAAGTCAACAATCTGCGCTTTATCCATAGCAATCGTATAGCTCAAGACTTCCGGGTGATAAAGCGTGGAATACTTCAACGAAGCGTTGATTTTTTCAATAAATTCAGGCGTATTGTCTGGAAAAGTAGCACCTTCCTCTTTATTGAAACCTGTAACAATAAAATCAATGCCCAATTTATCCGCGTAGGCTGCGGCAATATTGATCAAAACACCATTCCGGTTGGGCACCCAGACTGCCTTTGCCGTGTCTAAAGAATAATTCCTGTCAGACAATTTGTTCTCATCAAACACCGGGATATTGCCCTTTGAAAGGCCTGTATCTAAAAACGAAAGATAAGGAAGCTCTATAAATTCGACTGGAATATGGTATTTTTCGGAAATCTTTTGAGCGGCTGACCTTTCCTTTGGCCAGGATTTCTGGCCATAATCAAAGGTTAAAACAAGAGAAACTTCCGTTTCATCGAGCGCTTTTTTGAAATTAACCACTGAGTCCAGGCCTCCGGACAGGAGAACAATAGATTTTTTTTTCATATTAATTACTACTGGCCCTTAAATTGATTATTCAGCCATTTCTGCTTGGACTCAGACTCAGATATAGCCTGATTCATCTTTCCATATTTCCTTCGCAAATCGACTTCATAATCATCTAAAGACCGGTTCATTTCTTCTATTTCTTTTTTATTGGCCTTTATCTTCTCATCATTAAAAACAATTCTCCGCTCTATAAAGTTTCCAGCTCCTATAGCTATTCTCAAATCTTGATTTACTGAAACCGCTACACCGCTGTCCTTTACGTTATCACCGCTGCTATCACTGGCGAACAGCTGCTCCACTCCGTCAAACTTCGTTTTTAAGATCATTTTCAATTTATCGGAATCTGTATTCAGGAGGCCGATTTTAGCCGCCCCCCATTCTTCCGACGCGGCGCTAAACTGACCGGCTTTCTTTGTATAAAGCCCAATTTGCTCCAATACCGCTAACTCAGGGCCATATGAAGTTTTGTAAGCAAGGTTGGGCGAATTACGAAGTTTGTTTTTCAACACCATAAATGTAGTCTCAGTTTGAAATACCCCATCTTTTAAAGACTCCTGAGATCTCTCTCTCAAGGGAGTTCTGTCCAGATTAGGTTTGGTAAGTATGCTGAGATATTCCATAGCTTTGTTGTAACTGTCCACCCATGCAAGAATAGCGTCTTCCACTTTCTGATAATTGTGGTCTACATTCAAATGAATCGGCGCTTTTGATTCACTTTTCAAGTTTAAAGAGACTCCTTCGATTAAATCCTCAATTATATTTTTATCCCTTTTTACTTCTACTCCATCTAAACTGATTAAAGCATCACATGCCCTGGATATCACATTTCTCGGTACCACACCAGCTTCCCCTATTTTCGTGGAAATTTTGACATCTGAAATAAAAATATCCCTATCCGTATTATTGTTTTTTAGAATCATCTTTTCTACCGTTTTATTCTTATAAGATACTAAAGAATTTGTAAAACTGCCGGCAGCGTCAATAAAATAAGTCTTTATAGCCCCATCGTTAAAAACAATGGTAAAAATCTCAGTAAAATTACTGACTATCGGCGGCATTTCCTTTTTTTCCTCAAAAATAGCGATCAGGCTGCCTCCCCTTACTTCAATATTGCTGACCTTAACGCCTTCCATAGGAGAAATTTCTATATTAGAAACAGCGCTGTTTTCTGAGCCGGCCATTTGATTCATTCGATTAATCCTGGCATTAAAAGTAAGAACTGTATTATCACGAATTTGAATATTTCTTTCTAAGAGGCTTAATTCACCTTGATCAGAAGCCTTTATCTGCGCTCCTTTTTCGTCTGAAACAATCTTTTTCTGAGTTAAAGAAACTATTTTTGAAAAATCTATGAGAAATTCTTCTTTCTTTTCTTCCCCATTCATCAGTAGACCCGCTTCAAAAAGAGTTTTTAAATCCCCCTCGAAACGCATCTTGTTTTTTTCTCCCGTTTCTTTACCGCTTATCATCAGAATAGAAGTCGAGGTAGTATCATTAACAATTTTAGTTTCAATTTTTTCACCCGCTTGGTCTTCAATAGCGGTTGCCAACTGATAAATAGTCCCCCCTCTAAATCTAACTTTGATGGTATTTTCGCCTAAAATAATGGTAAAATCAGACGCAGGGAGGGTTTTATTGCGGGGAAGGGAAACGCTCATAAAAGAATCCGGCTTTGCCGTTTGGAAAACAATGATTTTATAATTCTCTTTTTTCGCTTTTCTTGAAGCAGAAGCTTCCAGAATATTCTCATCAGAGGATTTACCCACCATATCACGAAAAGGAGTTTGAAAATCATAAAGATTACGGCATTTAGTGTCTAAATCCCTCAAATATTTTGACAAATCT
The DNA here is from genome assembly GCA_020052515.1 of Brevinematales bacterium. GTDB lineage: Bacteria > Spirochaetota > Brevinematia > Brevinematales > JAOACQ01 > JAGVOW01. The sequence continues at coordinate 36,369 of JAGVOW010000060.1, forward strand.
TTCACAATATCATTTTCTATTTTGTAGTTTTGACTATTGGCCTCTTTTTTTTGAATAGGCATCTTTTTTACCACAAGGAGCTTCTGAATGATATCTTCCGAATTAATTTTCTCACTCACTCCTGGAAGTGGAATATGCACTTTTCCAGAAGAAGAAGTACTTTGGGAATGGACAAAACCCGTTAAAAGAAAAAAAGAAAGAATCATAAGGGCAGTTTTAAAAATTGAATTTTTTAAAGCCGTTTTGTCATTCTGAACAACGTGAAGAATCTTACCATTATAATCAAACCAATGAGATCTTTCGTTTTCCTCAGGATGACACTCGCAGTTTTTAAAACTGCCCATAATATACTGTTTCATACTTAAATTTTCGGAAGGTTTTTCAAAAGAGTTAGTTTGTCTGATAAACAATATTCGTAAGATTACTCGGCTTGCTCATTATATTATACACAGCGCTGTAAGCCATTACATAAAAGAAATAATTTGCGTTTGTCAGAAAAGGCTGCCCGTTAGAATAAACCGCCACATCGTAAGAATACATTTTAGCGCTACTCACCTTTGGTTCATTCGGCAGGGTTGAAGACTGGTTTGGATCACTATTTGGGACCATAAACCCAACCGGGTTCAGGGGATCCCAGGCAGAAACTGAAAGAGGAACAATGAATATGCGATACCCCTCAAAATACGGCTCATCATTTAGCCCAAAGAAGCTCACATGAATATTTGTTGAGTTTGAAGCAATCAAAAGCGATAAGCCCAAAGGCGGTTTTAAGTCGATTACCGGTTCAAAGCTGTCAATAGCGCATGACTGCAAGCTCAATAATAAAACAACAAAAAGCACAAAAGCATAGTAAAAAAACAACCCTTGCCTTCGCATATGTACCTCTCTTTTCTAGTTAGTCTCTACTACCGCAAGCCTTCTCTTTTCATCTATATCCAGCACTTTAACTTTAACAACATCCCCTATCTTGAAAGCATCTCTGGGACTTACTTTCTTTAAGAAATTAGACCTGTGCAAAAGCGCGCTTTGCCCTGGAACCAGCTCCACGAAAACTCCATAATCCTCAATCCGGGTAACCGTTCCCTCTGCGGTTTCCTCTTTCCTGAAACCATGGGCAATGTGCTCCACAATATAAACCGCTCTTGCAATCTTACTTTCATCCTTTGAGGAAATCATCACTTTTCCATCATCTTCAATGGAAATAGATACTTCTGTCTGCGCCATAATTTTTTTAATTACCCTTCCGCCGCCGCCTATTACGGAACCAATTTCTGTTTCGGGAATCTTGAGCGTCTTAATCTTCGGCGCGTTTTCTGACAAGGCGCCGCGCGGCGCTTCAATAACCGCATTCATTTTAGAAAGAATAAATTCTTTGCCTTCCCACGCCTGATCTAGAGCTTCTTTCATCATTTCCTTTGTTAAGCCAATTGTTTTTACATCCATCTGGAAAGCAGTAATTCCATCCTTTGTGCCAGCAACTTTAAAATCCATATCCCCAAAATGGTCTTCTAAACCTTGAATGTCGGATAAGACTTTGTATTTCGAATTTTCCTTATCCCAAATCAAACCCATCGCAATACCAGCAACCTGCTTTTTTACCGGAACACCTGTCGCCATCAAAGAAAGGCTGGAACTACAGACAGTCGCCATAGAAGAAGACCCATTCGACTCTAAAACTTCCGATACCAATCTAATCGTATAAGGGAAATCTTTTTCATCCGGCAACACACCCGCGATCGCTCTCCATGCGAGATGCCCATGCCCAATCTCTCTTCTGGAAGTCATCGTAGATTTTTTTACTTCGCCTGTACAGAAGGGAGGAAAATTGTAGTGGAGCATAAAACGCCTCGGTTCATCGTCCTCCAATCCATCTATATACTGCACATCACTGGATGAGCCAAGAGTCACAATCCCAAGGCTCTGAGTTTGACCGCGTGTAAAAAGAGCTGATCCGTGTACATTTTCAAGGATATCCAGTTCTATAGAAATAGGCCGAATTTCATCCGTTTTTCTTCCATCCGGGCGAATACCTTCTTTAATAATCTGTTCACGAATCACTTCTATTTCCAGTTCTTCCAAGTACTTCTTTGCTTCGCCAAAACTCTCGCTCTCCTTGGTGATTGCAAATTTCTCCAATATAACCTTCTGAGCTTTTTTCACATTCTCCGATCTCTCTTTCTTGTTTGGATTGGTACTGACATTTTTAATCAGCGGTATGCCAAAAGCCTTCATTTCTTTCTTCAATTCATCAGTCAGTAAAGGCACAGGAACTTCAACAGGACGCTTTTCCTGCTTAACAAGGGCAACCAACTCCTCAATCAGGTCAATCTCTTCATTGATATATTTCTGGCCTAATTCAAGGGCTTTTAGCAAAACTTCTTTTTCTACTTCCTTTGCGCCGCCTTCCACCATAGTCAACCCGCCCCTTGTCCCCGCTACAACAAGGTCCAATTGCGAATCATCGACTTCCAGTAAAGAAGGATTGATAATATAATTCCCATCTTTGTAAACAATACGCACTCCGCCGGCCGGTTCTAAAAAAGGAATAGATGATACAGACAGAGCCGCGGAAGCGCCAATGATACCTAATATATCGGTAGAATAAATCTGGTCCGCGGAAAGAGTGGTCGCGATAACCTGAACTTCATTGTAAAAATTCTCCGGGAAAAGAGGCCGGATCGGCCGGTCAATCAGGCGGGAAACCAGAATCTCTTTTTCGCTGGGCTTGCCTTCTCTCTTGATATAGCCTCCAGGTATTTTCCCAGCGGCATAAAACTTTTCTATGTAATTCACTGTCAGCGGGAAAAAATCTATCCCTTGAGGGATTTCTTTTGACATACAGGCCGTCACCAGTACGGCACTTTTTCCACATTTGACGACTACAGCGCCATCTGCTAGTTTTGCCATTTTTCCCGTTTCAATAGTAATTTCCTTATCGCCAATTTTTCTACTGACAGCTTGAAAACTCATATTATCTCCTTTACAATTCCTATGTAATATCACTTGCCTATCTCCCCCTTTTAAAGCAATGTGATGAGGCTCTGGGGAGCCTGTCGAATCCACTTGTTACACCAGGGGTTGGGCGAATTTTCCTATTTTTCGGTCTCTGCTTCAACCGCGGCGGTTGTTTTCTTTAAACCAAGCTTTTTCATCAACGCCTTATAATTTTCTGGATTAGTCCTTTCAAGATACCGCATCAATCTTTTTCTTCTTCCAATCAGACGCATCAGGCCTCTTTTGGAATTATTGTCCTTTTTAAATTGAGTAAAATGCTCGGTCAAATGAGCAATTCTCTGGCTCATTACCGCGATCTGCACTTCTGCGGAACCTGTGTCCTTTTCATGCCTTGAAAATTGCTTCACCAATGTTTTCTTATCCGTTTTTTTTAAGATCATATCTATTTTCCTCCAAAATTAGACTATCTTTCTCCTTTTCAAAGAGCCTCAAAATAAACTCCTTATCATTATAAAGGTTTTTTCTTAATTCTTCAAGATTATGAAACTTTTTTTCATCTCTTATCTTTTTAACAAAGAAAATGGTCTGAATTTCTTCCCTTTTCACTTGATCCTCATTTCCCTCAAGGTTAATAATATGGGTCTCATGCCGCATTTGCGTTCCATTTAAAACAGGCCTATTCCCAATATAAGTCATCGCTGGAAAAATTTTATTCCCCAATCGATAAAGTGTAAAATAAACCCCTTTTTCCGGTAAAACCTGTTCATTTATTTTCAGATTAATGGTTGGAAATCCAATGGTTTTACCTATTCCATCGCCTTTTTCGATAAAAAAGCTGATAAAATAATATCTTCCCAGCATCAGAGAAGCCTCTTCCATTTTGCCTTCCTGAATTTTTTCCCGGATCAGGCTGGAACAAATAGTGGTGTTGTGGATTGTAATTTTTTCTATTTCTTTCACTGAAAAATTTAAACGAGCGGCTTCTTTTCTCAAGAAATGAATACTACCGGAATTATTTTTTCCGAATTTAAAATCGTGACCTACAAAGAGGTGGGGCTCTTTTACTCTCTCAAAAATTAAAGAAAGAAATTTATGCGCGGGAATATCCATAACATCTGGGAAATGAAGAGAAACCATAAAATCAATACCCATTTGCTCCAGAAAAATTTGCTTGACGCAGGAAGGAAAAAGATACCCCTTAAAATGGCGGGAATTTAGAAATTCCAGGGGCGCTTTCTCGAAGGTGATCACCACGCTTGTTTTCCCTTTTGCTTCCTCGAGAAGAGTCTGTATGATTTTCCTATGTCCAAGATGCAACCCGTCAAAATTGCCAATGGTAAGATACACCGTGTCTAATTCCGGCAAATCAGTGAGTGAGTAGATTACTTTCATCGCTTTAATTCCAAATGAAATATTCTGGTTATAAGGTAATAACTCCCGCCAAATAAGGCAAATAAAACCGCCGCGAAGCAAAGAGATAAAAGGGGCGTTTGTGCCTGGCTATAAATAAAATGATAGATTGGATATGCTGTTCCCGCCGCGGCAAGGCTGATGAAAACTAAAGCGATGATTTTAGACCCAATTCCTTTGATGAGCAAACCAAAATCATAAGCCTTTTTTGAAAATACAATATAATACACCAGCACTCCCCATGCGGCAATCCCATCGGCGGCAATCACACCGAACATTCCCCAATCAGGGAGAAAAGAAAAAGAATGAATTCCCGCAAAACTCAGAAGCGCCGAAAGGCTAAAAAAGAAATAAAGCGCAATGCCGACAATAGAATTGACGGAATTCGCCCAAAAAGGCGTTTTAGCGTCATGCCGCGAATAAAAAAC
>JAGVOW010000048.1 GCA_020052515.1 Brevinematales bacterium
AAACCTATGGAACGGGGACAACTCCACTGCCGCTGTTGACTGGCTAAAAGCATTTGATCCCGCCTGCCTGCCTCTTCAAGCGCAGTATGACTACATCAGTTATACTCCGGCAACTCCCGCTGCCGTTCAGGATTCGCTCAATGGCCTTCTGCACAATGGTGATTTTTCCCAGGGCACAAACTATTGGTTCAGCGGCAGCTATAACGGCGCAGCCAATTCTTCCGCCATTGAGAATGGCGCGTTTCATATGATACCGACTGCCCTGGACCCCACTCATTCCGTATGGAACATCCAGTTAAGCCAGCCAGGGATATTTTTAAAATCATTTCATCAGTATCAACTGCAATACGACGTAAAAGCTTCCACGAGCCGGTCACTGAAAGTCCAATTAGCCATAAATAACGGCCCCTGGGACACCTATTGGTCAAGGGAACACTACCTGGCCACCAACTGGCAGACTATTACGACAAATTTTGCCTATCTCGGAACAGATGACCCGGACGCTTCGCTCCAGTTCCATTGCGGCAACAGCCTCGTTGACTTTTACATTGACAATGTGAAGCTGCTTGACCTCGGGCCACTGGTTATGGGAGATGAAAGAGTCACCAACGGCAGCTTCAGCAACCCCAGCCTCAATCAATTGCCTTGGTGGAATTTTGTTGAGCACGGAGGTACCTGGCAGGTAGACGGAGCAAATAGCAACGCGCACCTAAGCATAACTACCCCCGGTAGCGATATGGGCTGGCACGAACTTTGCCAACCAAATATTACTTTTTCAAACCTAGATATTAATCAATCGTATTATTTCCAGTTGAAATTTGACGCTAGATCTTCCTTACCCCAGGCAATTCATATACAGATGTGTGGTTATCAAAACTATATAGATAGCTGGGTGAATTTGACCACCACGATGTCCAATTACATCATTCCTTTCGCCGCTACAGGAACTTCATATCTCGCAACATTGTTTTTCTGGATGGGCACTAATAGCGGCGATATTTATCTGGACAATATTTCGATCACAAGACCAACTACCAACATTTACAGCGGTAGTGTTGCAGCTCCTTCAAGCTTAACCGCTTCGGCTGACGCGACTTTGCCTCAGGTGGTTCTTGCCTGGACAAGCTCGGATAGCGCTGTTGCGGGCTTCAATGTTTATTACAGCACTACAACTACAAAGCCCACTTCGCCGCAAAAGGTTGTTAGCCCGGACGCGAGAAACGCTTTAATCACAGGCTTGAACTACAGCCAGCCTTACTACTTCTGGGTGGAGGCTTACGCGGGCACTTCTACCGCTTTAAGCCCTTACGTTCAGGCGACAACGGCTTCTGCACCTTCTGTGCAAGTCGCTCACTGGAACTTCAACGCGGGCACAGGAACCAGCGTTGTTGATTCCATTAACGGCAACAACGGGACGATCTATGGCAATGCACAATGGGCCAATGGGCTTGACGGAAAAGCTTTATACTTCAACGGCTCGACCTATGTCAGCAACTTTACCAGCATGACGGGTTTTCCAACTGCAAATGGTTCTTACACCATAGAGGCATGGGTCAGACCGAACAGAATGAGCATACAGGGCATCATCGGCTGGGGCAACTACGCGAATAACTATCAGATCAATGCCCTGGAACTGACGAATGATGGCATCAAAAACTATTGGAAGGCGAATGATTTTCGCGCGACAACCCCATCCTACGCGGGACAGTGGGTTTATGTCGCGGCGACTTTTGACGGAACAACGCGTAAAATTTACACAAACGGCGCTTTAGCGGGATCGGATACTCCTACTTTAAACCATGCCGCGCCGCTCTCCATTCTCAAGATTGGATGCGTTTACAGCAACTTCGAGGGGCTCATTGACGAGGTATCCGTCTGGAACGGAGCTTTACAGACTTCCGATATCCAGAATCATTACAATGTCTATTCCTCCGCCGCGAATACCCTAAATACCGGTACCTATCAGGTCGCTTACTGGAAATTCAACGAGGGCACCGGCACGACTGTCAATGATTACAGCGGAAACAGCAACACGGGTATCATCAGCGGAACGGTGAAATGGACAAATGGAGTAAACTGCACGGCTCTGTCCGCTCTGTATTTCGACAGTTCCATTTATGTGAATGTCAATAAAAAGATGGCCAATTTCCCGGTGAGCAACCAGCCCTACAGCATAGAAGCATGGGTCAGACCGCAGGGGATGAGCTCAGGCGGTATTATCGGCTGGGGCAACAACGCGAATAATAACCAGGCAAACTACTTTGCACTGACGAACACAGGATTCAGAAATAACTGGAGAGGAAACGATCTGATTGCAGCTACTCCGACATTCGCGAGCAACTGGGTTCATGTCGTCGCTACGTTTGACGGCTCAACCCGCAAAATTTACACCAACGGCGTTGTAGCAAACTCAGACACTCCAGCGGCCGGACATAACGCTCCGCTCTCCAATCTGACGATAGGAGTGATGTTCAGCCAATATTTCCAGGGTGTTATTGACGAGCTGTCCGTCTGGAGAGGCGCTTTATCGCAAGCGGATGTTACGGCGCATTATAATGTAAACGCGACCAACTCGCGCCGTGTCGCTTACTGGAAGTGCAATGAAGCTAGCGGAAACATTCTGGATTCTACCGCCAGCGGCATTACAGGCACGGTAAACGCGGGTGTCAGCAGAGTGGCTTTTGGAAGTGGATACGCTCTCAGTTTCAACGGCACATCCGGCTCTGTGAACTGCGGCACCAGCGCGAACCTGAACTGTACCAATAACATTACAATTGAAGCCTGGGTCAAAACAACGGGCGCCGGAAACGGATATATGGTCCAGAAGTATGACTCGAGTTTGTATAAGGGCTATGCTTTAAGGATTAATAATGGATATTTACAATTCTGGGACGGTACCGCATGGTCAACCTCATCCGGGCAGTCGGCAATAGTGGATAACAACTGGCACTATGTCGCGGTAACGGGCACAGGAAGTTCCGGCACATTCTATTGTGACGGCCATACGGAAGGCACTTTTACCTTCCACACTATCCCGAGCAGCGCGTCTCAGACTCTGTACATCGGCAGTTACCTGGGTACGGGAAACTGGTGGAGCGGCCTGATTGACGAGGTGTCTATCTGGAACATCTGTTTATCGCCAGGGGACATCACAGCGCACTACAACGCTTCACATTAAAAGCGATCGCGAAAGCTAAAACGAACCACGGGGCGTGTTTTCCAACACGCCCCTTCTCTAAATTGGCAATCCAAATTAATAGATTCCCGCCGTCATACGCTGTCCTTAACCCGTTTTTGCCAAATGTTTGGCGAACTCTGGTTAAAATCATTTCATCAGTATCAACTGCAATACGACGTAAAAGCTTCCCCGAGCCGGTCACTGAAAGTCCAATTAGCCATGAATAACGGCCCCTGGGACACCTATTGGTCAAGGGAACACTACCTGGCCACCAACTGGCAGACTATTACGACAAATTTCGCCTATCTCGGAACAGATGACCCGGGCGCTTCGCTCCAGTTCCATTGCGGCAACAGCCTCGTTGACTTTTACATTGACAATGTGAAGCTGCTTGACCTCGGGCCAGTGGTTATTGTTACAACTAATGCAAGCACTTATTCAATCAATGCCCCAACCGGGTTGACTGCTACACCGAAAGCCTTGCTACCCAAAATAACCCTTCACTGGACAGATAATTCATCCATTGAGCAAGGCTATAAGATATACTACAGCAACGCGAATGTAAAACCGGCAAGCCCATTGATTGTTTCAAACGCAAACTCAACCGGCGCCCTGGTATCCGGCTTGAATTTGAGCACGACTTACTATTTCTGGGTAGACGCTTACTCTAATACTTTAACTTCCGCGGACGCCACTACACAGGCCACCACGGTAGGCGCTCCTTGGTCCCAGGCCACTGCAGCCGCGGCGTTTTCCGGCCGTTTTTCACATACATCTGTAGTATTTAACAACAAAATATGGACCATCGGTGGAGCGGACAGCACTGGCTCCTTAACAAATGATGTCTGGTATTCAGCCAATGGCACAAACTGGTCCCGGGCAACAAACAACGCCAGTTTCGCTGCCCGCTATGGCCACACCTCAGTGGTGTTTAACAATGCGATGTGGGTTATTGGCGGATACCGCGACTATCACCGCAATGACGTCTGGTATTCAACCAACGGAACCAACTGGTCTCACGCAACCGCTTCCGCTGCGTTTACTGGACGCACGGGACATACATCCGTAGTCTTTAACAACAAAATGTGGGTCATCGGTGGACAGGCCGACGACGGCTCACTTACAAACGATGTCTGGTATTCCAGCGATGGAACAAACTGGATTCAATCGACACCAGCCGCGGGATTTCCAGGCCGCATGTTCCATACATCATCGGTGTTTAACAATAAAATGTGGGTCATCGGTGGATATAACGGCTCTTACTTTAACGATGTTTGGTATTCCAGCGATGGAATAAAATGGACAAAATCGACAACTGTTAGTGCCCGATACGGACCTACATCAACAGTGTTCAATAACAGTTTGTGGTTAATCGGCGGATATAATGGCAGCACTTACTTCAACGATGTTTGGTACAATAGCGCTCCGTAATGACTAGCTAAATCTTTTTTAAACTTCTTGGGCGGCGAAGAAATTTCTTCGCCGCCCCGTTTTTTTTGCACCCAGCATAATTACGCTCCATTCCTGCTTTAAACAGCCTCTTCATCAAGTTTGATTTTTACTCCGAAAATGATTATAATTAACAGATACAAATTTATTTCAAGGGGTGAAATTATGAGTAAAGGTTTAAAAATCGTGCTGATCATAGTGGGAATCTTAGTGCTTCTGGGCATCTGGATATCCAGCACTATCGGCGGCACTTACAACTCATTAGTCAGAATGGATGAATCGGTAAAAAGCGCATGGTCACAGGTGCAGAATGTGTACCAGAGGCGCGCGGACCTGATCCCGAACTTAGTAGAGACGGTAAAAGGCTACGCTAAGCATGAAAAGGAAACGCTTCTGGCTGTGGTTGAAGCGCGGAGCAAAGTGGGCTCTATGAAAATTGACCAGAGCGTGATCAACAATCCAAAGGCTTTCAAGCAGTTTCAATCTATGCAGGGAGAGCTTTCCAGCGCCCTTTCCAGATTGATGGTAGTAGTCGAGCAGTACCCTCAATTGAAAGCGAATGAAAATTTCCTCAATCTTCAAACTCAATTGGAAGGCACGGAAAACCGCATTACTGTTGAGAGAATGCGCTATAATGAGGCCGCGCAGGAATACAACACCAAGAGAAGAATGTTCCCAAACAATGTGATCGCTTCCCTTTTTAATTTTCAGGAAAAGGCTTACTTTGAAGCGGAAGCCGGAGCGGAAAAAGCGCCTAAGGTGAGTTTTTAAATCAATGAAGAGATTTATCAGCAAATGTTTCATTTCTATCTTATTTCTTAGCGCTTTTGTTTCGAGCATTTGGACCCTAGATATTCCCCCGCGGCCGCTGAATTATGTCAGCGACTGGGCAGGGATTTTAAGCGCTTCCGCTAAAGAATCCATCTCACTGAGCCTCTATAATTGGGAAAAAACCACGGGCAATCAAATGGTCGTGGCTACTTTCCCTTCCTTAGAAAAAGAATCTTTAGAGGATTTTTCGATTCACCTGGCAGAGAAGTGGAAAATCGGCCAGAAGGGAAGGGATAATGGAGTCATTATTCTTATTTTTCAGGCGGAGAAGAAGGTCAGAATTGAAGTCGGTTATGGCCTGGAAGGGGCTCTGCCCGACATGCTTGGCGGCCAGATTATCCGCCAGGTTATTGCGCCAAATTTCAAAAACGGCGATTATGACACGGGAGTGAGAGCGGCTGTTTCTACTATTATAAAAATTATTGCGAAGGATAACGAAAATGGGGCCGCTGTTTCTTCCGAAAGCGGCGAGCTGGACATGGAATCTCTTTCAAAGATGGCTGCCTGGCTTCCAAAGGTTGTGATTGGTTTTTTGGGCTTTCTTTTCTTGCTTTTTACTCTGGATATAGGACGTTACCGGTCTTATAGAAAAGGGCAAAAGGGTTATTCTTACGGCTATTCTTTCTGGGAATGGCTGGTTTTATTCGGTATTACGCTTTTACTGTTAAAAATCCTTGTCCAGATTTTTTTCGCGAGGGGCTATGGCGGGGGACGCGGCGGCTTTGGCGGAGGTAGTTCCTTCGGCGGCGGAGGCGGCGGAAGTTTCGGAGGAGGAGGGGCAAGTGGCGGATGGTAAAAAAAGTTTTATACGTTCAGAGCATGCACCGTTTTTTTTCTCCAAGAAGGAAAAGGGTTTTATTGTCCATGCGATTGCCAGCGCCGAATTGAAGACTTCAGCGGAATTCCGCGTTCACACTGTTTCCAGAGTGAAAGAAGATGTTCTGATAGAAGCACAAAAAACTTTTGAAAAAATTGGCATGGCTAATACAGCCTTGAGAAATGGTGTGATGATTTTTTTCGCCATTAAAAACAGGCAGTTTGCCATTATCGGCGATAAAGGCATCCATGAGAAAATGGGGAAACAAGGCTGGGAAAACATTGCTTCCAGAATGGAAGAAATGTTTAAAGAAAACGATTTTGCTTCTGGAATTGCCTATGGCATTGAGCAGATAGGCGATGTGTTAAAAAAGCACTTCCCAAGAGCTAAAGACGATATAAATGAGCTTCCCGACGAGATTTCATTTGGATAAAGAGGAAATTTATGTCCATTCGTTTTTACAACACTTTGAGCCGGAGTATCGAAGAATTTATTCCCCTGAAAAAAGGGGAAGCCTCGCTTTATACCTGCGGGCCTACAGTCTATAACTATCCACATATTGGCAATCTTCGAACCTTTATTTTTGAGGACTTATTGCACCGCTGGCTTTCCTGCCGCGGCTATAAAGTGAAGCGGGTTATGAATCTGACTGATGTGGATGATAAAACAATCAAAAACTCGATTCAGCAGAAGATGGCACTTGCAGATTACACTCAAATTTACAAAAAGGCTTTTTTTGAAGACATTGAGGGCCTTTTTTTTCTAAAGGCGGACTTTTACCCGGCAGCGACGGATTATATAAAAGAAATGATAGAAATAATCCAGGGCCTCATAAAAAAAGGCTTTGCTTATGAAAGCAATGACGGAGTTTATTTTAAAGTTTCAGCCTTTGCGGACTACGGAAAACTGGCTCACATTGACCAGGAAACGCTTTTAGCCGGCGCAAGCGGCCGGTTAAGTACGGATGAATATTCTAAAGAACAGGTTTCAGACTTTGCCCTCTGGAAAAAATGGACTGCCGAAGACGGCGCTGTAAAATGGGACTCGCCTTTTGGTGAAGGCAGGCCGGGCTGGCACATTGAGTGTTCGGCTATGAGCATGAAGCTTCTGGGAGAGACTCTGGACATTCACTGCGGCGGTGTGGATAATATTTTTCCCCACCATGAAAATGAAATCGCTCAGAGTGAGGCTTATACCGGCAAACCCTTTGTCCATTATTGGCTGCATGCGGTGCATCTGGTGGTGGATGGCGAGAAAATGGCGAAATCAAAGGGTAATTTTCATACTCTCCGGGATTTAACCACGCAGGGTTATACCCCCAGAGCTGTCCGTTACGCGCTCATTACCACGCATTACCGCAAGCCTCTTAATTTTTCTTTTGATCTTCTCAAGCAGGCTGATTCCTCCTTGAAACGCATTGATGATTTTGTTTTCGCGTTAAAGAACGTCAAAAATGAGGGAAGTAAAAATGAAGAGTTTTCCGGCTTCCTGGTAAAAAGCCAATCTAAATTTGAGTCTTCATTGGATGAAGACCTCAATATCTCTGAGGCTATGGCCGCTCTTTTTGAATTGATCAGCCATTATTATGAAAATCAAAAAAATTATTCGCGCCAAAATGCGGTGGAAATTCTTTCATTTCTGGAAAAAGCGGACACCGCTTTAGGATTTATTCATAAAGAAGTAAAAGAAGAATTAAGCGATGAGGAAAAGGCCCTGATGGAAGAGAGAAATTTGGCGAAAAAGAATAAAGATTTCAAGAAATCTGATGAAATCAGAGATATACTCCTTAAGAAAGGCATTGAACTGCGCGACACAAAAGAAGGCCTTGTGTGGAAAAGATTGTAAAAGAACACAAAGCGGTGGTCGCGATTGGAAGCAATAGCGGCAATCGGAAAGAAAACATCCGGACAGCCTTGAAAAGCTTCGCGTCATTTTGTCACATTGACAAATACTCCAAAGCTTATAAAACCAAACCTTACGGCAATAAAAATCAGCCGGATTTCATTAATATGGCTGTCTTGATTGAAACCAGCCTCAGTCCCACCGAACTTCTGGACAAGCTTCTGGAAATAGAAACCCATCTGGGAAGAGAGAGAACCATCCATTGGGGAGAAAGAACCATTGACCTGGATATTATTTTTTACGACAATCTGGTTATACAAACCGAAAATCTCACTATTCCCCATCCGGATATGCAGAACCGGGATTTTGTGTTAAAGCCTTTGATGGACATTTGTCCCGATTGGGAGCATCCGGTTTTGAAGAAAAAGGCCAGGAAATTAACATAAATCCCCCTAACCCTCTTTGAAAAGGGGGATTTCTTTTGCTAAAATAACTTTTTTTCTTTAAAATAAAGGGCGATGGCAATAGGAGAAAAAGATGGAAATAGAACTGCCGAATTGTGCCAAAATAGAAGTCAAGCGCGTGGTGCTGAAACTTGGCACAAAGCAGATTACTGATTTAAATCGAATTAACTATGAAAACATTTCCAGAATTGTAGAATCAATTGTAGCCTTGCGTAAAAAAGGCGTGGAATTTGTCCTGACTGTCAGCGGAGCGATTGGCCTGGGAATTTATGAGTTTTTTCAAAATGCAGAAGCTATTGAAAAGCTTTCTCTTTCTCAAAAACAGGCGCTTGCCGGAGTCGGCCAGGTTCGTCTTATGGAACTTTTTAAAGCTGAGTTTGCAAAGCATCAGTCGAAAATAGGCCAGGTTCTTTTGACCTATTACATTTTAGATAACCGCGAGGCTTATCTCAACGCGAAAAACACTCTGAATTCTATGCTGGAAATGAACATTATTCCTATCATTAATGAGAACGACTCCGTAGCGGTAGAAGAAATAAAGGTAGGGGACAACGACCGGTTGGGTGCTTTTGTGAGCCTTCTGGTCGACGCTGACCTTTACATTATGCTTTCCGACATCGATGGATTTTATAAAAATTATCATACCGATAGCCAGGAACTCATCCGGGTAGTGGAAAATGTAAATCAGGTCCTTAAATACGCCGGGAAACAGGAAGAAAATTATACAAAGGGAGGTATGATCACTAAACTAGAGGCGGCAAAAATTTCTACTTTAAGCGGAGTCAGCGCGGTCATAGCAAATGGCTTCAAAAAAGACATACTTGGCAGTATTTTCAACGGCTTATCAGAAGGTACTATTTTCTTACCTGCCGCGAAAAGTTTAAGCCATAAAAAACGCTGGATTTCGGCCAAGAAGACAAAGGGTAAAATCTTAATTGATGATGGCGCCAAAGAAGCTATTCGCCGCAATAAAAGCCTCTTGCCCAGCGGAGTCTTAGAAATAGAGGGGCCATTTCATTACGGAGACCCTGTCCTGGTTGCAGACAAAAAGGGAAACGAAATTGCTATCGGTTTGGTCAATTATTCTTCCGAAGAAATCCGGATCATTGCGGGAAAGAAAAACAACGAAGTAGAAGCCATTCTTGGCAAAGAAAACCGATACTCATGCGTCATTCATATTGATAATATGGTACTTTATAACGTGTAATAAAACTTAGGCGCGGTTAATTAACCGCGCCTAAAGTTTCGTCCCGGGCTAAAGCCCGCGGCTACATATAAAAATCCAATTTATCGACTTACTCTCCCAGGCCTTTTACCCACTCTGGAATCTGCGCTTCCGTTCCCGGAATAGAAATCATTTCATTCACCAATTTGAGTTTAATATTATCTTCCAGCTGCTCTTTTATCGGCTCTATCAGAGTCTTATTCGCGTCATCATAAACATAACCCATCGCCTCATCAACCAAGCCATAAGAGGTGATTCCTCCAGCTATCTTTCCATTTCTCATCGCTTCGCTCGCGGAAACAAAAATAGCCTGGCTTATTTTCTTTAGCATCGAAGTTATTATCGCTTTTGAGTAGTCAGGATAAACCAACGCCTCATCCACATCAGCGCCGATAGCTTGTTTATTCATCTCTGTAGCCGCTTTAAAAACACCTGCTCCAGCGGGCCCGGCCATATTAAAAATAATAGAAACACCTTTTTTATACATCGCTCCAGCAGCCTTGTAAGCAGAATCAGCGTTTGCATTTTTGCCCAGATACTGTGACAAAATCATTCCGCCGCTTCTCAGGTTCTTATTTGCGTAAAGCGCTCCCGCCATAAAAGCGGCCTGCATCTTTTTCGCGAAAGGAGAATCAATTGCGCCAACAAACCCTACCTTACCGTCTTTGTTCAAAAGGCCAGCCATAGCTCCTACCAAAAACGCGCCTTCATGCTCGCGGTAAATAATACAGGCTATATTACCGTTTGTGTTTAAATTTGGTATCACTGCATCGATTAATATAAACTGCGTCTTAGGAAAATCTTTTGCAACTGTTTTAACAGGCTCAGCAAAAGAAGCTCCGATTCCATAAACAGGAGTATAACCTTCTTTCGCCAATTTTGAAAGCAGCGTAACTTTTTCCTCAGGGTCTTTTGGGGTTAAACAAACTATTTCTACTTCCTTTCCAAAATTTACTTTTGGAGTAGAGCCTTTAATATATCCGCTAAAACTTCTCGCGATAATCTCCAGCCCATAATAGGCGGAATCGTTAAACCCCTTGTCACCTCTGCCTTTTTCATCCAATACTACTCCGATAGCATTCTTCGAACCAAAAAGGCCTCCTTTGCCACATGCGGAAAAAACAAGAACAGCCAAAACCACTGCCAGTGCCAGCAATGAAATGCTTAGTGTTTTCTTTACCATAAACTTCTCCTTTATCAATAAATTTTAAAAAACAGTTCGTATTTCCCTATAATCCTGAAAGAAAATAGCCTCACCTAATTCAACATTAAAAACTTTGAGGGCCTCCGGGTCCACTAAATCCCGAACCAATGTAGACCGAAACTGATGCCGAATACCGCTTTTTTGAATTACTTCTATAGACCTTTTAATTCTAAATAAGTCCACCTCCTCCAGCCCCACTGTTTCGGAATACAAACTAAAAACATTTTTAATGTCCATCGCCACAAAATCGAGAAGATTTTTTTCGATATAACTTTCCAGGACTTCCGGCAAATAGCCATTTGTGTCCAATTTGACCAGAAAACCTTCTTTCTTACACCACTCCAGAAAAGAAGCCAGATCTTCTCCCCATAAAGTCGGTTCCCCGCCGCTCACACAGACACCCTGGATTTTGCCTTTTTTCCCGGAGAGAAAATCACATACCCAAGTTTCCGGAAGATCCTCAATCTGATTCAAAACTTCTTCCTTCACAAGGCCTTGATTGTGGCACCAGGGGCAACGAAAATTGCACCCGCCTGTAAAAAGGGTGGTAGCCACCACCCCGGGATAGTCAACCAGAGAAACTTTCTGTATCCCTTTAAACATGGAGGTTTTTTTCGTAAGTATTCCTCTCGGAAAACTCCTGCTGCTTACCGGTATTCCAATGCTGTACCGGCCTATAATAGCCCACTATCCGAGAATAAACCTCTGTTGGAACAACCAACTTCTTGCGAGAATTATTCGCCAGCATATTCCCCTCCCTTATATGCTTTCTATGTACTTCCCATATTTCCGAAGCTCTTCTTCCGTATGTGGAAAAGGGCAATTCCAGTGTTCACCATCAATATACCCATGCACAGGACAAACAGAGAAAGTAGGAGTCAATGAGAAATAAGGCAATCGATATTGTGAAGCAATCGTTCTTACAATACTTGCCACAGACTTTGGATCCTGGATCTTTTCTCCTAGAAAAACATGGATCACCGTACCGCCAGTAAACTTTGCCTGAAGAGAATCCTGATGGTCCAGAAGGTCAAAGATGTCATCCGTCGCGTTAACCGGCAGATGGACCGAATTGGTATAATAAGGCGCTTCCTCAGTACCCGAAGACAAAACAGCGGAATCCCTTTTTTTATCAGCCTTAGCCAGCCTGAAACTAGCGCCTTCCGCGGGAGAGGCTTCCAGATTGTAAAGATTACCTGTTTCCCGTTTGAAAACCTCTAAAGTCGAAAGCATAAAATCCAGTACTCTTTCGGCAAAAACCTTTCCTGCATCCGAATAATAAGAAATTTTTAAGAAATTCATAACCGCTTCATTCATCCCAATCAGACCAATCGTAGAAAAATGATTGGTCCAATAACGGCCGCTCTTCTTTTTTATATCCTGAAGGTAAATGCGGGTATAAGGGTAAAGGCCCGTATCCGTCAATTCCTCAATCACCTTCCGCTTCATTTCCAGGGAAGTTTTTGATATCTCCATTTGGCCGCGCAAAAGCTCAAAAAATTCTGTCTCTGAAGCAGCTAACAAAGCTATTCTAGGCAGATTAATAGTCACTACGCCAATGGATCCGGTCATCGGATTTGCCGCAAAAAGCCCGCCTCTTTTGACATTATTTTCATTTTCTATCTCAGCGCTCAAAATGCTCATTTTATCGAGCTGTGCTTTTACTTCGCGGTTGTCCAGTTTCAAGCGGCAGCACATACTTCTGGCATCTTCTTCGCTCATATCAGAATTAATAAAATTACTGAAATAAGGCGTGCCGTATTTGGCTGTCATTTCCCAGATTGCATTGTAGGCAGGATTGCCCCAATCAAAATTTTTGGTAATATTGTAAGTGGGGATCGGAAAAGTAAAAGGGCGTTTTTTTGCGTCACCGGAGAGCATCACTTCCGCGAAGGCACGGTTAATCCATTCCAGCTCTTTTTGAAACTCAGAATAACTTTCGTCTTTTATCTCCCCGCCGATAATAACACCTTTATCCTTCAAATACCCGGGACAAACCAGGTCAAAAGTCAGATTGGTAAAAGGGGTTTGAAAACCTGTACGAGTCGGGACGTTTAAATTAAAAACAAATTCCTGCATAGCCTGACGGACTTCCTCATAAGAAAGTTTGTCATAGCGGATAAAAGGCGAGAGAAGCGTGTCAAAATTCGCGAATGCCTGAGCGCCTGCCGCTTCGCCCTGCAGGGTATAAAAGAAATTGACTATCTGGCCTAAAGCTGAACGGAAGTGCTTCGCCGGGGAACTCTCGACCTTTCCCAGTACTCCACCAAAACCCTGAAGCAGAAGCTGCTCTAAATCCCATCCCACGCAATAAGCGGAAAGCGAGCCCAGATCATGAATATGAATGGCCCCGCTTCTATGCGCCTCGCCGATCTCCGGCAGATAGATTTTAGAAAGCCAGTAATTGGCCGTAATGCTGGAAGAAACATGAGCGTTTAAACCCTGCAGAGAATAGCTCATATTGCTGTTTTCATTGACGCGCCAGTCCCGAAGATGCACGTAGTCTTCAATCATATTGAGGCTTTCATTCAGGATCTTATTTACATTGCGCAACTCATTCCTTTTAGCGCGGTAAAGAATATAAGCTTTAGCGGTCTTCCGAAAGCCGATGTTCATCAGAGTATCTTCCACAATGTCCTGAATATGCTCTATCTCAATGACTTTGTCCTGGAGCTTACTCACTACCATAGCGGTAATTTCCCAGGCTTGATTGTAATTACCTTCCCGCGTGGCCTCAAAAGCCTTGTTCACCGCAGAGGCAATCTTAGAAGGGTCAAACTCGGCGACCCGCCCGTCCCTCTTTTTAACGAAGGCAACTTGGTCCACCGTGTTTTTAGACTTCAACAGTTCTTTGACGAGCTGCTCCATAGATTCCCCTCCCCATTCTGCACGCCCGCTTTTTTTCCCGTGGGGATAATTATATTGCATTTCTTTTTAAAAATCTACAAATTTTTTGTAATTTTTTTATTCATTACAGGACAAACAATTAAAATCAAATTAAAAGAGCGTTTTTTAATCTTATTTTACAACCCTTTATTTTACAGGCGCTTTTTGGAGCGGTGAACGAACCTCACCGATAAACTTGATAAAATTATTTTTTTCTAAATAATCGCAATAATTTGCCCGAATGAAAATTTCTGGCTACAATATTCCCGCGCTGGAATAGATTTTTTGAGCTTATGATTCAACCCAATCTTTTTTTAGAAATACAAGTGCGGAATATATGATACTTTTACTCTGGTAATTTAGGTATTATTTATATGAAGTTTTGAAAAAAGGAAAAAAGGGTCTAAATTTGAACTTTGATCTATCTGATTATTTGAAATGATTATACTGGGAATAGTTTATGGATTGACTTTGAAGCCTTGATCGGGATTTTTCAGAGGAGAAGATTCAAATGACAGAACATAAAATTGTTGAATTAATACCTCAAAATAATGAAGAAGACTATAATATGATTCTTCCGGCGTTTTTATCTATCTGGAACGATTTAGAACATCATAAATTTCTCACTTTTACCCTTCAACTATTTACAAAAGAAATGGCAAGCTCTTTTTTTAAACACCACCTGGATCAAGGCTGCCGCTACTTTGCAGTTATAGACGATTTAAAGACAATTTTTGCATTATCAGTTATTAAGATAAATAATATTGAATCTTTTGATATATTGGGATTGGGGGTCCGCCCTGAATTTAAACATAAAGGTATTGGCGGCAGTTTAATCAAGCATGCAATCGATCTTGCGGCAAGTCTTGGCTTTAAAGCAATAGACGCTTCTGTATTTGCGGATAATACCAATATGATGCGTGTTTTATTATCGTTTAACTTTATGCCAATACGTATCAATAATCATGCAAGAGCCGATGGCATAGATTTAGTTGTTATGAAAAAATACCTGTAATTAATGCCTCACAATGATTAAATTTGACAAAAATAAGGAAACAATGTATATTCATTGTATACACCGGAGGCTTACATGGAAGTTTCAATTCAGAAATGGGGAAATAGTTTAGCGCTGAGAATCCCGAACAATTATGCTAAAGATGCGCATCTAAAAAAAGGTTCTCATGTCAATTTAATCAAAGAAGATGACAGAATCATAATAATACCAAAAAAGGATGATATTAAACTGAAAGACCTTTTATCTCAAATTAATGAAAAAAATCTTCACAAAGAGGCATTTGAAGGAGCGCCAATTGGAAAAGAAATCTGGTAATTATACCCCTTCAAAAGGAGATGTTGTCTGGTTATCTTTTACCCCTCAAAGCGCTCATGAGCAAGCCGGGCATCGTCCAGCTATGGTTATATCCCCGAAAGAATATAATGAAAAAGTTGGCCTTGCTTTATTTTGCCCCATCACTTCAAAGATTAAGGATTATCCGTTTGAAGTCAGAATTAAAATTAAAGATAAAATTGATGGTGTTATATTATCAGACCAGATCAAGAGTCTTGACTGGAAAACCAGAAAGGCTCAATTAATTATTAAAGCGCCGATAGAAATTATTGAGGAAGTGATTAATAAATTCAAGCTGCTGATTGAGTAGAGGCTCTGAAATCATTGGGTTGCGGAGAGAAATAGAATGGAGAAGCTCAAACTTTCTTTAGAAGAAAAAACAACGCTATTCAAAACGGTGAGGCTTACTATTGAGGAAAAACTGTTCGGCAAAATAAGTGTACCGATGCCTTCTCTTGCAGCGCCTGTTTTTTCTCAGAATTACGGGCTTTTTGTCACATTAACCATGGATAAAAATCTAAGGGGCTGCATCGGCTATGTGGAGGGGATAAAACCGCTTCGGGAAGCGGTAAAAGAAATGGCAATCCAGGCTGCCTTTCATGATCCCCGCTTCAATCCATTACAAAAGGAAGAATTAGATAAAATTCATATCGAAATTTCGATCCTTTACCCGCTGGAAGAAGTAAAAGATTTTTCCCGGATCAAAGTAGGAAGGGATGGCCTGGTAATGGAACGCGGATTCAATAGAGGGCTATTACTCCCGCAGGTGGCGGCGGAATACGAATGGGACAATATTGAATTTATGAATCAAACATGCCGGAAAGCCGGTATGGAAAAAGAATGCTGGAATAACGGCGCCAGGGTTCTAAAGTTCGAGGCCGAAGTTTTTGGAGAAAACGAACAGTAAATTTAGGAGGTGAAAGTTATGATTGCAGTCGGAATAAATGATGCGAGAAGTCATTTTTCAGAATTGATAAATAAAGTAGAATCAGGAGAGGAGATCGTTATTGAAGACTCCGGAAAACCAGTAGTAAAGATGGTACCTTTTGTTAAAAAACAAAAAAAAAGAGTACTCGGATTAGAAAAAGGGGCAATTAAAATAAGTAAGGATTTTGACATATTACCGGAAGAACAATTAAAGGAATTCTATCTATGAAATATCTGCTGGATACTCATGTTTTTCTCTGGATGATCAGTGACCCGAAAAAACTTTCTAAAAAATCAAGGCTTTTGATTAATATAAAGCATGCGCTCAACATATACAATTTACCTCTTTTTCATAAGGATCCGTTTGATAGAATGATTGTGTCTCAATCCCTTATAGAAAACATTCCAATAATTACGGCTGATTTAGAAATAAAAAAATACCCTATCCATGTTATTTGGTAACAGGTTAACATTAAATAAAGAGGAATTTATGGCTATTTACACCAATCCATTGGAAACACGTTACGCGTCTTTTGAAATGCTTTCTCTTTTCTCAGAAGAAACTAAGTTTTTGACATGGCGGGACTGCTGGATCGCCCTGGCCGAAGCGGAAAAAGAATTGGGGCTGGAAATAAGTTCTGAGCAGATTGACGATCTGAAGAAAAACCGCGAGAATCTCAATCTGGAACGAACTAAAGCGATTGAGAAAGAAATCCACCATGATGTGATGAGCCACATCCGCGCTTACGGTGAAATCGCGCAGAAAGCAAAAGGCATCATTCATCTGGGCGCTACTTCTGCCTATGTCACGGACAATACAGACATGGTCATTATGAAAAAGGCGCTTTCTTTAGTCAAACAAAGGCTCATTACACTGATTCATACTTTAAGAGAAAAGTGCATGCAATACAAAGGCCTGCCGGTCCTTGGCTACACCCACCTTCAGCCGGCCCAGCCGACTACTCTGGGCAAGCGCATAAGTCTCTGGCTTTATGACTTACTGCTGGATTATGAAGATTTAGAAAACCGGATTCAAAAGCTCATTACGCTGGGAGTAAAAGCGACGACCGGCACTCAGGCGAGTTTCATGGAGCTTTTCGAGGGAGATAAAGAAAAAGTAAAACGGCTGGACAAATTAGTCGCTGAAAAGCTGGGCTTTTCAGAAAGCACCCCTGTCAGCGGACAGACCCTTTCGCGGAAAATCGACGTGCAGATTCTTTCTGTATTATCGGGCATCGCGCAATCGGCGCACCGAGCGGCAAACGATGTGCGTCTTTTACAGCATAGCGCTCAACTGGAAGAGCCTTTTGACAAAAAGCAGGTAGGGTCATCCGCTATGCCCTACAAGCGCAACCCCATTCTCGCTGAACGGATGACCTCATTAGCTCGCTATGTTATCAATGATGTTTTAAACGCATCTTATACTTACGCCTCCCAATTTTTAGAAAGGACTCTGGATGATTCGGCAAACCGAAGGCTTTCTATTCCTGAGGGGTTTCTGGCCACAGACGCAATTTTAATTATCTACCAGAAGCTCATCGAGGGTCTGGTTATCTACCCGGAAGTGATTCACAAGCACCTTGCCGACAATCTGCCTTTCTTTGCTACAGAGAATATTTTAATGGAAGCCGTCAAACTGGGAGGAAACCGTCAGGAACTCCATGAAGAAATCAGGAATTTTGCTATGAAACAGGTGGAAGCCGTGCGGAAAGGGGGAAAATACGATATGCTTGCCGAAATGAAAAAGAGCGGGAAATTCCCCATTCCAGAATCTGTGTGGGAGAAAATCGGCGATTTTGGCCAATACATTGGGCGGGCGCCTCAGCAGGTGGAGGAATTCATCCGCGACTACATAGACCCTGTTTTGCAAAGAAACCCGGAAGCCATCGGTATAAAAGCGGAAATACGGGTTTAATTATGATTATTTTTTCTCATGCTAAAATCAACCTTTTCCTGGATATTCTGGGAGTAGATTCTGTTGACCACTATCATTTTCTGGACAGTTTGTTCCAGGAAGTTTCCTTAGCGGATGAAATTCACATTGAAGAAAGCAAATCAGACTCTGTTGTTTTTGAGCACCTGGATATTACCGGCGACACCACTGTCAATAAAGCGCTGCGGCTTTTTAAAGAAAAATTTGCAGTTAAAGAAAACTTCTCTATTCGCGTCAAAAAGGCCATTCCTGCCGGGGCGGGCCTGGGTGGAGGAAGTTCGAATGCCGCAACAGTACTGGGTGCCCTTTCTAAAATTACCGCTATTCCTGAAGATGAAGTATTGGAGCTTGGCCAAAAAATCGGAAGCGATGTGCCGTTTTTTTTCACGGGAGGGCTTTGCCGCGTCAGAGGGAAAGGTGAAATAATTGAACCCTTAAAGAAGAGATTAGATAACATTTTTTTTCTGATCGTTTACCCCAATATTTCCATTTCCACAAAATGGGCTTATTCGCTCGTTAATAACGAAAAAAGAGAAAAGCTTTTAGAAAAATTTCTCAATAATCTTTCATTTAACATTCAGTGGCTCAAAAATACCGCTTATAACAAATTTGAAGCCTTTGTGTTCCCGGCAAGCCCGGGACTTCTAGAAGCAAGAATTAGGCTGGATGAGCTTTTATCAGCGCCTGTCTCCTTTATGAGCGGAAGCGGCTCATCGCTGGTGTTCGCTTATTCCGAAGAGAAAGAGGCAAAAAAAGCCGGGAAAACAGTGCGGGATCAGTCCGCCTACCCGGCTTTTTTATGCCGGCCTTTGTACCGTGGTTAACCTCGTTTTATCAAACTTTATAAAGTTCGTTTTAAATTGACATGCTTTATAAAGTATTGTATATTTAAAGTATGGATACAGAAGAAAAACTTCAACTCATCAAAAGGTTGTCTGGAAAAACTCAGGAAATGCTCGCGGCAGACCTTGGGGTGTCTTTTCCGACGTTGAACAGCTGGATCAATGGGAGATCCATCCCGCGAAAAGGAGCGGAACAAAGAATAGACGAACATTTTCTACGTTTAACCGGACAAAACGTAATCCCGGGAAATCTGATTGACGGTAAAAAAGCTCTTATACTTAAGAAAAAAGAGCGGCATCCGGGTTTACTTCGATTATTGAAAGAACGCATAGACATATACGAAGAATTTTTACTATCCTTTACTTACAACACCAACCGGATTGAGGGAAGCACCCTGACCGAACCCGAAACAGCGGCAATCCTTTTCCAGAACACCGCTTTACCGGACAAATCAATTATTGAGCAGATGGAAGTGAAAAACCACCAGGCGGCTTTTAAGTATTTATTGCAGCATTTATCGAGCCAGGGAACCATTACTGAGGAATTTGTTTTAAAGATGCACGCCATTTTGCTCAATGGAATTAGAGACGATGCCGGACAATATCGCCACCATGCAGTCAGAATCGCCGGCTCAAATGTCCCAACAGCCAATTACATGAAAGTACCAGCTCTGACACAAAGCTTGATAGAGGATATCAGTAAGCCGGGAAAAGATATCATCCATTTTTCCACAAAAGTGCACAGCCGCTTTGAGCAAATTCATCCTTTTTCAGACGGGAACGGCAGGATTGGGCGGCTTCTGCTCACTGCTATACTTTTAAAAGATGATTTACCGCCGGCAATTATTCCTCAGGAACAAAGACGCTTTTATATTCTCTATCTCAACCAGGCACAGCTTAAAAACGATTACAGCCGGTTGGAAGATTTTATCTGCGAGGCTATCCTTAAGAGTTATGATATACTTGGATAAAAAAACATAACTCCAGCCTTTTTGCTCGGTTTTACAGAAACACACAGAACAACCTTCAAGATTCCGTGGCGTTCTGTGTCATTGAGTGGCCCTCTTTCGTTTTTTATTCCATTCGAAGTAAATTCAAACTCTATCATGATATTACAGTTTAAACCCCTAAAAATTGAAGTTTTTTGAAAATATTTTTTTACAGCCGCTATTTCCTGATTTTAATCAATTCCGATTCGCTCGCGATAAAGTCCAGTTGAAAATCATTTACCGTATGAGGAACTTCCGGCAAGATTTGAAAATCATAACTAATGCCCACCGTCTTTTGAATAGAAGCCTTTGAAAGGTAGCGATCGTAATAACCCTTCCCATAACCTATACGGTAGCCGTCTTTGCCAAAAACCACTCCTGGAACAAACGCCACATCGATTTTTCCAAAGTAAGGCTCTGTATCCGGCTCAGGGATATTATACGCCCCCAGTTTGAAATCAAAATAGAAATCGTGGATAATATAAGGTTCAATAAAATCCAGATTAATCAGCTTCGGAAAGAGAACCGTTTTTCCCTTCAGAAACAAATCTCTGGCAAGAGGAAGCAAATCCGCTTCACGGTTGATCGGCACATAAAAAAGATAAACTTGTTCATCCCCGAAAATGAAATCTTCCAGGTTACGCATAATCCGAAAAGACCTCATCTCCACACCCTCGCGGGACAAGGCTTTTCTCATTCGTAAATAATTTTCCCTTAAAGCTTTTTTTGCGTTTGTCATAATAAAACTCGCTCTTAACTCAATATCCTTTCGGATAGTTTTTTTATTTTCGCGATTTCGTCACGAATTTTTGCCGCTTCTTCGTATTTTTCTTCCTTCACAGCCCACTCCAGCTGAATCAGAAGAGATTTTAACCTCTTTTCATGGCCATAATCCATTCGGTTTGAACAACCATCTTCTATGCCCATGGACTCCTTCTCCTGCTTTAAACCAGATTCAATCAGTTCCTTCAAGGAATCATCCATACTCACCTTTTCGAGCACTTCCTCAGTAGCAAAAACAGGGACTCCCAGCCTTAACGCCATGGCGACACCATCTGATGGACGAATATCGTAAAAAGAGCCTTTTCCCGCCGCTTCTCCGGAATAAATCCGGGCAAAGTAAATTCCTTCTTTCAGGTCATAAATAACTAATTTTTCCATTTCTACATAATTATCTATCAATATCTTGCTGAAAGCGTCATAAATCATAGGAACAGCGTCTTGCGAATCTTCTAAAACCGCTAATATACCGTTAGCCTCAAAATCACCAATCACCATCGGAAGAAATTTCTCTTCATCATTTACGCCGCGCATAACCAGGAGGTATTCATCATCACTATAGAAAATACCCAGCGGTAAAAACTCCTGCAGAACCAAGTTTTCCTCCTCTATTTAGTATTAATCTTCTCTACAGCCTGAGCAATATAGTCACGCATTACAATTCTTCTCTCACCTTCTTTATAAACCATTCCTCCCACTTTTCTCTGCATCCTGAACAGCACCGGAATAGACGATCTTGACTTATGTGAAGCCAGAGCATCCACCAGTTCCTTCACCACGCTCGAGTCCGAACCGGAATAAGCCGAAAGAGCATAATCATTCAGACTTTGCAGAGCAGTTTTAGACATAGTCAATTTCCCCAGAGAAGAAAGAAAACAAAGCATCGCTATCCGGTCCCTTCTATTGATGTCCCGGAAATAATTCGCCAATATTTCCCCATCATTGGTGCTTCCCATATTTCCAATAATGAGTACGGCTAAATAAAAAATATTTTTATAATCGGCAGATTGCTGGTCTTTGCCCTGATTAGCCGATGGATTCGCGCTCGCTAATAAACCCTGCACCCTGGCTTTCGCGGAAACCATGTTTAATTCTCCCACCCTTTTTAGAGCGCTGAAAACAACCTCTAAATCTTTATCGTCCAGGGAAGTAAGAATGGTTTGAACGTCATTAATGTTTCGAAATTGCGCGTCAAAAGAACTCTCGTAGGGATAATCCGAGATGTCAAAAGAAAACCCCGCACTGCTTACCATCATGGCAACCACAAAAAACAAAATCGCCCTCAACATAAATCTATCCTCCTTTCATTCCAAATTTAAATAAGTGGGCTTATCCACCAGAAGGGAAAATCCGCTTAGATCACCTTCTGAGAGAAGAAAATGAACAGCCGAACACAAGTAATATGCATCCCGGACAATTTCTATTACTTTTTTTTCATTAGCAAATCTTTCTCCATCCACCTTTTTGTCAAATCCCAGAATACCCTCAGGATTCTGCAAAATTTTCTTGTTCTCTTCATAATCAGACACCGTTATAAAAAAGATTTTCGAAAACTCTTCCATAAACTCTTTCACGTACCGGCGCAGTATACGGGAAACCTGGCTGCGCTGAAGTCCCTGTTGATTAGAACGGACGCTTCTTTCCTGAATACTGATATAAGCATCTCCTTCTAATTTTTTAATCTCCTTGAGGACTTTTAAATATTCATTAATCCGCTCAAATACCCCGCTCAACTTATAATAATTCATAGATAAATCTTTCTTAATATCAATTCTTTTTCCCTCAGAAAACAAAATATTAAAAGCCACTTTATTAGAAGTTATAATAAAAGAAAATTCTTTATCAAAAAAATCAACCATAGAATAAGTTAAAAAAACCTTGTCTTTAATTGAGAAAAATGCCCTCGGATCCTTCTGGTCAAAATAACCCTGGAGTATCTGCGAAAAACGAAGGCTTCCCAGAATCAGTTCCAGCCCCTTTTTAATGGGATTATTTTCTTCCAGAGAAATTTCCATCGGAGCGCTTTCATTTTTTTCATCATCGTCTGAAATGATCGCTGTTTTGGCCTTTTTTGCCCCGGCTGCGCTCGAAACACTAATTGCCAGGTCCTCCTTCCACTTACCGGTATAATATCCCACCGCGTCCTCTTCCTGAAAATCAACATAATCTTTGAAATCCAGCTTTCTGAATATTGCCCCGCTTTTGTAATAATAATCAATCAAAGCAAAAAGCCGCGGGTAGATTTTCAAGAAAATGAAATCTACATAAGAAAGAATTTTTTTCTTATTCCGGTACACCATAGTAGAATCCAGGCTTTTTAATTCTTTTTCCCAGAGCATGGCTTTTTCTAAAGCTGCCTTAAGAGAAAAATAATAAGGCTGAAGTATATAAAGGGATTTAAACAATTGAATAAAATATTGCTTTGCTTCGCCAACCGGATTATAAGCCTGCCGGATTAAAGACAATTGATCGAAGAGGTCATGGTTATAGAGGCTGTCCAGCCGGTAAATCAGCTCAAAGTAATAAGGAAAAACGATATCCACTGAAAATCTATTTTTGATTTCGCTCTGCAAAAGTTTGTCTTGATAAAGAAGAGGCGCCAGAATCATTTTGGTATTTAACAAAACATTTTGATAATGCGTCAAAATCAGGTCTTTAAAACTGTTTTTAAAATTTTCCGCATTCCAGTTCAAAATCCCGGTCAGCACGCATCCCAGTTTAGCGGAAAAACGGGAAATCCAGAGATTAACCGGATTGTTTTTTTGCCCGGCCGGGCTCAAATCCATTGCTTTTAGTCTACCTTCTTCCTGTCTTTTTTTTCGGATATCCTCATTGATAGGAGAAACCGCTCTTTGAGAAAGATTTCGCTGAAACGTTAAGCGATGTTTTTTATCCCCCTTATCCAGATCCACCACTTTACCACCGGCTTTGACAAATCTATTAAACATCTCTTTCTTCTTGGTCTCATCCAGAGCGTCTAATTTCAATCTGTCACGAATCTGTTCGAGTTTATCTTTCTTCATTAAAATACCCTATCCATTCAAAAAAGCCCTCGCCAACCAACTCTCTTCCTGAATAATTTTCTTCTTCCACAGAAAAATCTTGATTGGAGAAAAAAGTGATATCAAACACGACAGAATCGCCTCCTTCTTCCAGACGAATCCTTTTTGGAAGACCCCCATCAAACCGCTTTAATACAGATAGTTTTATCACCCTTTCCACGTGCTGAAACATTATATCTTTTATTCTATTATTTTCAAGTAAAATTGAGTTTATTTCCGCATCTTTTTGTATTCTCTGACTATCTAAAGTCAAAAAAAGCATATAAAAATACCTGGTTAAGAAAATAGAAATTTTCCGGCTTATTTTTCTATAAACCGTCTTCTCGTTATGTACCCACAATTCATTTCTTCCATCAGCAAGGCTCTCAAAGTCAAAAAACGCCTGATTTAAGAGGTTATCATAGACCCGAATATGAAAGCTTCTTTCTCCGTTTAAAGCCGCTTCCCCATTTCCCTGGAAATCATGGCCTGAAACAGATAAAAAAATAAAGAATTGGAACCCAATAAAATTAGGGCTTTCATTCCGAACTATCCGGCTTTTCGCACAGCCGGTTAAGAAAAGAACTGCAGCATAGAAAACAATTCCTACCGCTCTTTTTTTCACATCTATCCCGCTACTGAGATTTTATCAAACAAAATAGAAGGGGCAAAAAGACTTCCATTTTTATGTAATTTATTTTCCATCAATAAGATACGCTTCCAGACATCGTAGACATTTCCGGAAATCATGGCATCCTTGATCCTGCCTTTGACCCTACCCTTTTCAATCAAATAGCCCAGCTCAATATTTACGGAAAAATCGCCCGCCACGACATTGCTCATTCCACCGCCCAGGAATTCACAAACCAGAAGCCCATAATCCATAGAACGAATCATCTCTTCCAGAGAAGCATTTCCCTGAGACAAAACCAGGTTTGAAAATTGAGGCGCCGGCAGGGAAGAAACTCCCCTGGACCCATGCCCGGTACTTTTAGTGTTTAGCTTTTTCGCCATTGCCAGATCAAAGATAAAATTCTTAAACACCCCATTTTCAATAATAGGCTTTTTCTCCGGCATCACCCCTTCATCATCGAAAGGATAACTGTCCATCCCCTTTTCATAGAACGGATCATCCACAATCGAAAATCGGCTATCCGCGATCTCTTTACCCAATTTATCCGAAAGAACGGAAATACCTTTATAGAGGGTTTTCGCGTTCGCGGCAATTTCTATCGGTTCTAATAATAACCCAAGGGCTTCAGGAGCAAAAAGCACCGGATAATAGCCGGAAGAAATATTTGTTTTTTTCAGCGCATTCCGATAACGCCATTCAATATTTTCAACCATTTCTTTCACACGAATATCTATAGAATGAGAAGAATCCCCATCCCCGACAGATAATATACTCTCGTCCTCATCCACCAGTATCATATTGGCAGAAATTCCCAGATAAGTGCTATCATAGGAACCCCAGAAACCGCTTGTATTTGCCAGATAATGCGTTTGACGGCCCCTCGAAATCCCGACATTGATTTTTGCCTGTTTATCTATTGCCTTGAGTTCTTTCAGCAGGTTTTCTCCCATCTGAAGCCCTTCTTCCTTTGAAAAAGCAAGCGTTTGGGGATAAAAAAGATCCATTTTTTGAAAATTCCATGGGGAAGGAAGGCCAAAATCCAGCTCTTCTCCCAGAGATGCGCTTTCCTTCGCTTTCTGCAGAAGAACTTCACCGTCAGAAAGAGAGTTTACAAAGGAATTACCTATTTTGCCGTTTTCAAAAAGCCTCATCCCTATGGCAAAATGATCCATATCTTCAACAGATTTTAGCTGGTCCATATCAAAATCAATGGAGAAAGACTCCGCGCTGGAAGCGACCACATCTCCCTTTTCAATAGATTTCAAAGCAGTTCGAATAAAAGATTCCAATTCCTGCGCTTTTATCATACATTATCTCGCTTTAAGAGTCGGGAAAAGGATGGTGTCGCGTATCGAATTCGTATCAATGAGAAACATCACCAATCGGTCAATGCCTATTCCCATCCCTCCGGCTGGAGGCATGCCATACTCCAGCGCATGAATATAATCCTCATCCAGAAACATCGCTTCATCATCCCCGCCGGCTTTCTTTTTCGCCTGCGCCATAAAACGCTCCGCCTGCACAAACGGGTCATTCAACTCCGAAAAAGCGTTTGCTATTTCCCGCCCCATCACATAGCTCTCAAAACGTTCTACAAACTCCGGATCATTTTCCTTCGCTTTTGATAAAGGGGAAATCTCCGCCGGGTATTCATAAATAATGGTAGGTTCCATCAAATTAGGCTCTACATATTCTTCAAAAAGTATATTGAGAATGCCCCATTTTTCTTCATAGCCGTTGATTTGATCGAAGCCCCTTTTCTTCGCGTACTCCAGAGCGTCCTTCTGAGTTTTGATCTTTTCAATCTCCACTCCGCCCAGATCTTTGAGGGCATCCACATACTTTATCTTTTTCCACTTTGAAAAATCTAATACCGCGCCCTGGTATTCAAATTGAGCGCTGCCCTTCACAGCGAGAGCGAGCGTTTTCATCAATTCTTCAAATAAATCCATCATATCCTGGCAATCCCCATAGGCCTGATAAAGCTCAAGCATCGTAAATTCAGGATTGTGCCTGGTATCAATTCCCTCGTTCCTGAAATTCCGGCCGATTTCAAAAACCCGTTCGAAACCGCCCACAATCAATCTCTTGAGATAAAGCTCAGGAGCGATCCTCAAAAATAAATCCATATCCAGGGCATTGTGATGAGTAATAAAGGGTTTTGCCGCCGCTCCTCCAGGAATAAGCTGCATCATAGGTGTTTCTACTTCTAAAAATTTTCTTTCAGCCAGGAACTTTCGGATGTGCTCAATAATTTTAAAACGAACCAGAAAATCACTCTTTACTTTGTCATTCACTATCAGATCCAGATAACGCTGACGGTAACGGATTTCCACATCCGTCAGTCCATGCCACTTTTCCGGCAGGGAATGCATAGACTTGGCTAGAATGGTAAAATCTTCCACCAGAACAGTAATCTCACCTTTATGTGTTTTGAAAACATTGCCCGAAACGCCGATGATATCGCCCGCGTCTAAAAGCTGAAACAAAGGGTATTTCTCTTCTCCCAGAATATCCTTGCGGGCATAGATCTGTATTGTTCCATGGCTATCTTTTAAAGTAACAAACTGCGCCTTCCCAAAATCCCGCAACAGCATCATTCTTCCAGCGATTTTTACTTTAAATTCCTTTTCCCCGTTCTGCGTAAATTTTTCTTTTATCTCAGAGGAATAATCCTCAAACCGGAAACGGTTTGGATAAGGATTTACATTTTTCTTCTTCAATTCAGACAACTTTGAAAGTCTCGCTTCCCTCTCATCGGTCAATAGATTTTCTTTTTCTTCAGGCATTTTTCTACTCCTATGAGAAAAAAATCGCTCTGCGATTTTTTTCGGCAATTTTAAGATCTCTTACTGGTATAACAATCCCAATTCCGTTTGTAGAGACGCACAGTGCGTCTCTACAAACGGAATTGGGATCGGTAACTTGTTACCCGTTTAGTATAATGGAAAGAAAAAGAATAATCAAGCGAAGAAAAGAGTGATTTCCTCATCTCCAAAGGCGGCGATTCGAATTATCGCCTTTAGAGATATTTATTTTTGCCGCCTTACTATGAAGTTGCGAAAAGAATCTTGCCTTATTATAATAAAGATCAATTCAAAATATAAAAGGGAGTTGCACATGAAAGTCCTGGTCATCAACTGCGGAAGCTCTTCACTGAAATACCAATTTATTCAAACGGAAAACGAGGCGGTTATTACGAAAGGCTTGATTGAAAAGATCGGCGGTGATGCTGAGTTTACTTTTTGCCGAAAAAACGGCGAGAAGGTTAAGAAAAATCTGTCGGTAAAAAACCACACCGAAGCCCTCAAAGAAGTAATCGCCAATTTGGGAGAAAAAGCGAATGGTTTCATAAATTCCTTAGACGAAATAGAGGCCATAGGGCACCGCGTAGTGCATGGCGGTGAAGAATTTTACAAATCCGTATTGATCAACGATCAGGTGATAGCTTCTATTGAAAAATTTTCCGAACTGGCACCCCTGCATAATCCTCCGAATCTGCAGGGAATCCTGTCCTGCAGGGAAGTCCTTCCTAACACAAAGCAGGTAGCTGTTTTTGACACGGCTTTTCATCACAGTATGCCGGAAAAATCTTTTATGTATGCTTTACCTTATGAGTATTATGAAAAATACCTGGTTCGCCGTTATGGTTTTCATGGTACTTCCCACCGCTATGTCGCATTGAAAACAGCCGAATTTTTGGGCAAAAAAATAGAAGAATGCAATCTTATTACCTGCCACTTGGGGAATGGCTCCAGCATTACGGCTATTAAAAACGGCAAATCAATTGATACTTCTATGGGATTTACTCCCCTGGAAGGAATTATTATGGGAACCCGGTGCGGTTCTATTGATCCGGCGATTATTTTTTTTCTGATGAAAAAAGAAAACCTTTCGGCTAAACAAATGGATGATGTGCTCAACAAAAAAAGCGGGCTTCTGGGCATTTCCGGTATTTCAAATGACCTGCGGGAAATCGACCAGGCTCTGGATCAAGGGAATAAAAGGGCATTACTGGCCAAAGAGCTTTTGATAAGGAGCATCCGGAAGCACATTGGAGCTTATATGGTAGAATTGGGAAGAATAGACGCTATTATCTTCACTGCCGGCATCGGAGAGAATGAGTGCAGCGTCCGGGAAAAAAGCTTGTCCGGCCTCGAAGAATTCGGTATAAAAATTGACCCGCAAAAAAATGAATCCCTCAAAGGAAAACCAGGTGATTTCAGCACGCCAGAGTCTAAAATAAAAGCGTTGGTAGTGCCTACCAACGAAGAATTGATGATTGCTTTAGAAACCCAATGGGTACTTCATTAAGCACCAAAAGCTTTTTTGCGCACCTGATCGATGGTATTAGATTTGTTTATATCCGGAAGAACCGAATTGGCTTTTTCATAGGCGGAAATAGCCTGCTCGTAGCTTTTTGAACTCTCATAGACTTTACCCTGCTTGAAATACCACTCCGCGAAGTCCTGCACCATTTCTTTACTGTTGCTTCTCGGTAGATCTACAGAGCCTGCAGAACCGCCTTCTCTCATTTTCAAAAACTGAGAAAAATCCTTCTGACGCTGCGTTGATTCGACACTCTTAACTGAATTAGTATGCTGGATAGGCGCTAATCCTTCAATCTTCATAAACGCACCTTCTTTCTAAAGGCCCCCTTTAGCCAAACACAAAAAATTGGAGGCGGTGGGAATCGAACCCACGTCCTGAAACCGAAACAGATAAGCCTTATTCACAAGCTTAGTTTTATTTTAATCTCGAAACAAACGGGAAACAAAACAAACCCGTTTGCCCCACAGCCGAAAAACTTCAGAATCCGGGTCCGGCACCCCAGAAACCTATCCTTCTTTTTTGACCCGCAAGCATTCCCGAAGGAATGAAAGGCTTACAGGAGACAGCCGTTAGGCTGCCATTGCATACGCGTAATTATCGTTTGCAATTATATTTTTGAGCCTTTTAAAGGGTTACTCAGCCCTGCCTGAAGCCTAAACGGTTCGTGTTTCAGTCGAAAGCCGAACGCCCCCTTTACTATTTAATAATAACTTATTATTTACCAAAAATCAAGGGTAAATAGAAAAAATAGTAAATTTCTTTACAAAATTTACCCTTTCTATTATCGGAAAGCGAGAGGAAAAAATTTAGGGTTTAGTAAAAATAAATTTGAACTCACCCGCCAGCCAGAATTCTGACAATTTTAACCTTATTTTCCTTTCCTTTTACTTCAATTGGATCCGCATTTTCAAAACGGTACTTGTTTTTGGCCTGATTAAACAACGTTTGCGAGGCTAGAATTTCTCCCGGCAAAGCCGCAGAGCAAAGCCTGGAAGTAAGATTCACCGCATCTCCTATGCAGGTAAAATCCATCCTAAAACCAGTTCCTATATTGCCCACCACCACATCTCCGCCATGAACGCCAATCCCGACTTCGAAATAAGGAAGCCCCTTCTTTTTTCTTTCCTCATTAAATTCTTTAATGCCCGTCATCATAGCGGCCGCGGTCGAAATAGCCGTATCCGCTTTTTTTTCTCCCCCAAAATGCGCCATAATCTGGTCGCCCACATAATCATCTATATCGCCCTTTCTGGCCCGAATAATTTTTGCCTGAATCTCAAAATAAAGATTCAACACCTCAATAACCACTTCCGGCGGGTTTTTCTCAGAAAAAGAAGTGAACCCTCGCACATCAGAAAAAATAAAGGCGAAATTTTTCTTGCCGGTTTTACCCAAAACCAAAGAACTGCTGAAATCCTTTTGCTGGTTAATCATGGACCGGGTGGATTGCGAAACAAATTTTTCCAGATGGTATTTGGCCTTCATTTCGCTGAGCATATTGTTAAAAATATCAGAAAGCCTTCCAATTTCATCCCGCGAACCGATGCAAATTCTTCTCTCCAAATCGCCGTCACTCACCGCCAGCGCCCATTTTTCCAAATTTTTTAAATTTTTAATCATAAAACTAACCAGAATCAAGGAAATAATCGTACTCAACACCAAAATAATGAGCGCGATATAAAAAGCTGTCTTTATGTCTTTGTTCAAATCTTCTTTAATTTTATTTACATTAAAAAGAATAGTCAAAGCCCCCAGACGCCTGCTTTCATCCAGTCTTTTATAAAGAGTCTCCAGGGTTTGCGTTATCTTCTGCTGGATTTCCCCCACATCTTTTGCCCGGTCATTTTGATAAGCGTCAAATTTTTCAGTCTTCAGTCGTAAAAGCCATTTTTCATTCCACATCCACCCTTCGCCATCTCTGATCGAACTTCTTCTTTTATCCATTACCTGAGAAAATAGTTCCAAGAAAAGAAAGTCGATATCTCCTTTCTTGCTTTGTTTTTCCTGACGTTCCTTTTTAGCCGGCTTACTATTGGGGTCAAATTCTTTATTCAAGCTGGATTTATATTTATTCCATAAAAATTTAATAATTTCATTCTTTTTGTCCCTATCAGCGCTCTGGTACTTTTCATAGTATTTTTTATAATCCCGCATCAGCTCAATTAATTCGCCGCTATGCAGAAAAATAGGGAAACTAATTGCCCTGTAACTCTGCGCTTTTTTACCCTTCTGTTTTGTTTCAAAATCCGTAAAGATAAGCTTTTCCTCTTTTTGAGAGAGCGCTTGATTAATATAATGAAGTTGAGTGTAAGTTTTGTTTTTGTCCCCGGCAAATGTGCTGAAAACCACTCTTTTATTTACGTCGGAAAGCATGATTTTTTCGCTGTCATCATTATAACGTATGAAATTTCCGGATTCCCGAACAATCGCATCATACTTTAGTTTTATTTCTTCTTTGGTAGTCGCCCGGTCTCTTTCTAAATAAAACTCCGCCGGGCCGCTCAATATCTGGGTCAACGCTCCCGCTTTACTGTTCTTTTCCTCTTCCAGGATTCTGCGTTGATTCAAATACATAATGCATGTCAATGTGAAAATGACAAAGCTCATAAAAAGGAATAAGAGGCCAATAAATCGAATCCTCAAGCCAAAATAAACTTTTCGGACTTTCTGTTTTGAAGAAAGTTTGAAATTTAGCCATTTTCGAAAGAAGTCAGCTATTATTTTTAAAACATTCTTTTTCTTCATCCGCAACCCTCTGCTTAAACTGTTTAATCATAACATCTTTTCAGAAAAGATTCAATGGTTTAATGATCGTATTTGAATTTTGAAACCTCGCGGCGCTTCTTCTTGTTCTCCCGAAATCCCTTCCAGTCCTTACGGCCGCGCTTCTCCTGCTGGTCAACAATCGCGATCATCTCAGCCATTTCCGGCGTAATACCTTCCTTTTCATGCGCTTCATAAAGCTCACGGGCCAGCTTCGCGGATAACGAGCGTTTGGTCATCCCCTTGATGGTAAAGTCACAGTAGCGCGAGCCTATTTTGATAGTCAGCGCATCGCCTATTTTGACATTTTTGGCTGGTTTCACACGGGCTCCATTGAGTTTGACATGGCCGCTTTCCACTGCTTCGGCGGCATCACTTCGGCCTTTGAAAAAACGAGCGGTCTTCAGCCACTTGTCCAGCCTTTCTTCTAAAATAACTTCCGGCATAAAATCCCTCATTGAGAATAATAAAAAATTTGTTTCTTCCCCTTAAAGAACGCCATAATCTGCCAATTGATCCGGACATATTTTCCTATGGACGTAATTTTTATTTCGCCCCCACTGCTTGGGCGGATCTCTATTTTCCCTTCTTTTTTCTCAAAAACGGCATACTCTAAAGAAACTTCGGCTTGATAATTCGTGTCATCAAATAAAATAAATGTCTTTTTAAAAGGAATCTGTATTTTCCCGGATTTCCATTCTTTCAACGCCAGCTCCATGCCGCTTCTGGCGTTGAGATAGGCCTGATAACGCTTTGCCTCTCCATCCAGAAGATGGTAGCGCATGAGAGAAGTAAAACTAAAGGAAAATAAGAAAACAGTGAGAATAATAATGACATTCAACGCAATAATAAAAACAGACCCTTTGTTCTGGAGAAAAAGATTTTTTATACTTCTCATTACCGCACTCGAATTCTATAATTTTCAACCGATCCATTCGTATCGGAATATAGAGCCACTAAATTGGAAGTGTTGGAAATAATTTCTAACTCCAGCTTCATTCCTAAACTCCCTAGAGAAATTTCTCGAATTTTCTCGTCCTCTCCCTCACTCTTTCGGATAAATTTATTCTGGTCTATTTGATAAGACACTTTCCGGATAGAAAAGTGATTTTCTTCTTTTAAGAATGGCACTTCCAATTCTATCCTATCCTCCGTCTTTTTAAAAGAAAGAGAATTCTCCAAATCCCTCTGAAGAATATTCTGGATCTGAAATTTCGCAAAGGCTGGAATCTCCTTCTGATATTTATTCATAAAACGGAAATTATTTAGTAATGACTGAGTAAAAATGAGCAAGATAGCGGTGGTAATCGACAAAACTACAAGCATTTCTACTAAGGTGTACCCGGCATTATTTTTTTTCTTCAAGCCTGATTCCTTTAAAATCCAGTATTTTATTAGTTTTTTCATCGTAAAACTCAATAGCAAGCCAATTGATGCCATCCTCTTTCTTTTCTGATCGGAAAAGAATGTTCTGCTGATTCGTCTCTTCTAAATCCAAAAAATACTGCTTTGCAGTCAATAGAAAAGATGAATAATTCTCCACTCTTTTATTCACGCGCATATTTTCAATGAGCCCCTTCGCGATCACAATGTAGCAGGCACTTATCATCGCCAGGGTCATCACCACTTCTACGAGAGAAAATCCCTCTTTACCAGTTACCGATATCCGCATCGTATCCCTCGCCTCCGGCCTTTTTGTCCCTGCCCAGAGAAAATAAATCATAAGAATGAGGATTATGGCCCCCCGGGCTTTTGTATTGATAAGGCATCCCCCAAGGGTCTTTCGGCAATTTCGGGCTTTTTAAATAAGGCCCTCGCCAGTTCGGCGCGTTCTCCGGCTGACTGACTAATTCTTCCAGAGAAACGGGATACCTGCCATTGTCCGATTCATAGAGGTCTATGGCTGTGCCCAAACCCGTCTGAATGTCAGTCACCGCGGCCGTTCTCCTGGCTTCCTCAGTACGACCCATAAAGCGGGGCATAATAATCAGCGCAAGCGTGGTCATAATAATAATAACAATAATCAGCTCAATCAACGTCACACCCTTTTCGTTGGATAAAAACTTTAGGAATTTTTGCTTTCGCATGATAAACCACCTCCAATTTTGCCATCGTGCTGATCGAATAAATCGGCTCCGGTAATTTCATTCGTAGACTATACATTTCAAGTCCAGAATTAAAAAGCATTTGTTTGATATCGTTTGGTCTATGCAGTTATTTAAAAACCATTTAAGACGTTCTAATATACTTGCCGCATCAGGTCGTTTCAATGCTATAACAACTATTCCAGAATGAGGTTTTAGCTTTAAATGAATTGAGTGAGAAAAATCTTTGTCTGTCGTCAGGAAAATGGCTCCGGCCTTTCTTGCCAATTCAAAGATTATTTCATCCTTCAAACCTTCTTGATCGGTACCTCGTACATCCAGAACTGCATAGCCTCTATCTGACAATAGATAGGCGGCTTTTTTAGGGAAATTTTCATCCAGAAAAAATTTCATGATTTCATCTCAATCGAATAAGTTTCAAATTGGGCCAGTTCACTGCCAAACGAGAGCGCCGCCTGAATATCCTCTTTTGTAATATTAGGATAATTATTAACAATATCCTCCATGATTGCCCCATTGGCAAGATCAGCAAGAATATTACTGACAAGCACTCTTGTCCCCTCAATAACAGGTTTTCCATGACATATTTGAGGATCGATAATAATTCTTCTGTTCATTTGATTCCTCCCCATTCAATGACTGGAAAAATTATAGTGTAAAGAGTGAATAGAGTCAAAAGTTTATAATTTTTATCTGTAACTATTCATTTTACCGCGCCATCGTGCTGATCGAATAAATCGGCAGAAGCGCGCTCATCACGATAAAACCGATCACCAGCCCAATGGCCAGAATCATAATCGGCTCAATCAATACCAGCACTCGCTTTATGTCCTGCGCGGACTTCTCTGATATTCTTTCCTCTATCCCGGCAATGATATCCGAAAGTTTCCCGCTCTTGTCGCCAATGGAAAGCATCTGCAATGTGCTATTGGAAAAAACGAGCGGCCCTTTTTCTCCCATCTGAATGCCTTCCCCTTTTTTTAAAGAAGCAATAATGTTTTCTATCAAATTCTGCAGAACAACGCTTTTCACCACCTGGCTCAAAATTTCTAAAGCGGAATTGAGGTGAATTTTATTTTTCAGCATGAGGCTCAAAGGCTTGAAAAAATCGATGTTTAACAGCAACCGATAAAGCTCGCCCGCTTTTGGAATCTTCAAAATCCCTATTTCTATGGCCTTCCTTCCTTTTTCTGTCTTCATGTAACGCTGAATTAAAAAAATGATCCCAAAAAGAAAAATGATGATCCATACAAAATAATTTTGAACAAAAGAAACCGTCTGCATCAAAGCAATGGTCATATCAGGAAGTTTTGCGTCAAAGCCTTTAAAAATCTCGAATAATTGAGGAAGAACATACAAAACTAAGTAAAACAAAGTAAACATGCTCAGTCCCATTAAAAAAACAGGGTAATAAAGCGAAGATAAAATATTTTCCCTGAGTTCCACATTCTTACGGGTGTAGGATTGAAGCTGTTTCAGGACTTCCTTAAGCTTTCCTGTTTCTTCCCCCACCCGGACCATAGCGCTATATAAAGAGGGAAACAAAGGAAAACTCATAATCGTCTGATAAAACGATTTGCCCTTTTTCAGTTCCACAATCATTTCTTTTAATACATTTTTCATATAAGCTGTCCGCTCTTCTTGAAAGAGTATCTCCAGCGAATTTACCAGCGGAATGCCGGCGGAAAGCATATTGGCCAATGATTCTGTAAAATCCGCCACAATTTTATCTTTATTAAAGACGATGTGAGAGAGAAAAACGGAGTCTTTCAGCGGCTTTAATGAAAGAACAAATTTGCCTTCTTTTTGAAGAATGTCCAGCGCCTCTTTTTCGGAGAGGGCGGGAAGAACCCCTTTTGTTTTAATACCGTTTTTATCTACTTCCACATACTGCCACTTCATACTTCCACCACCCGGCTCAATTCTTCCAGGGTTGTAAAGTCCTGCAAAACCTTGCTCACAGCGTCCTGTTTGAGGGTAAAGAAGCCTTCGCTTTTCGCAATGTCTTTGATTTCCTTAGCTGACGTACCCTTCAAAATAGCCTGCTGTATGGGCTCACTGATCTTTAGTACCTCAAAGATTGCCGTCCTGCCTTTGTAGCCCGTATTGCCGCAGGTTTTACAGCCTGCCCCATGGTAAAAGGTTTTCTTGTTTTCCATGCCGAATTTTTCTATCCATCTCTTTTCCGGTTGATAAGCCGTCTTGCAGTCCGTACAAATCTTCCTCGCGAGCCTCTGGGCAATAATGACTTTCAGGGCCGGCGCTAAAAGATAATTCTCGACTCCTAAATCCATCATTCTATTGACAGCGGCAATACTGTCATTGGTATGCAGGGTAGAAAGCACCAGATGCCCGGTCAGGGCGGCCTGAATGCCGATTTTCGCGGTCTCCTGGTCCCGCATTTCTCCCACCATCATAATATCAGGGTCCTGTCGAAGAATGGAACGCAGGCCCGCCGCGAAAGTCAGTTCTATATCCGGATTGACATGGATCTGATTAATGCCATGGATTTGATACTCTATCGGGTCTTCAATAGTAATAATTTTGCTCTTACCGTCATTCAATTCCTGCAGAAAAGCGTAAAGCGTTGTGGACTTTCCGCTTCCTGTAGGGCCGGTCACCAATATCAAGCCTTGATGAAGAGAGAGAATGTCTTTTATTTTCTCCTCTTCTTTTTCTTCCCACCCCAGGTCTTCTATGCGGATGAGCCCTTTCCTTTTATTGAGGATACGAATTACAACGCTTTCCCCGTACAAAGTAGGCACTGTGGAAATTCTGAAATCCACTGACTCATCATTCTTCTCCAGATTATAGCGGCCATCCTGCGGCAAACGGCGCTGAGCGATGTCCAATCCGCTTAACAATTTTATCCTCGAAACAATAGCGTTGTAAAAGGCCTTGTGAGGCGAGGGGTATTCTTGTAAAACACCGTCCAGCCGAAGCCGGATATTGATAC
The DNA here is from genome assembly GCA_020052515.1 of Brevinematales bacterium. GTDB lineage: Bacteria > Spirochaetota > Brevinematia > Brevinematales > JAOACQ01 > JAGVOW01. The sequence goes on from JAGVOW010000048.1 coordinate 36,547, forward strand.
TTCCCTCAAAAGCCTCAATGTGAATATCACTGGCATTTTTTTGAATAGCGTCTTCGAAAAGTAAATTAACAAATTGAATGATGGGCTCTCTGTTCACCAGATCATCCATATTTTCCAGGTCCGCCTGGCTATCTGAGAGATTAAAAGAAGAATTGAGGGTTTCAACTGCCGACAGCACTGTCTTTTCTTGAACTTTCCCAGGCTGCTCAGCCGCTTTCCTCTTTTGAAATTTCACGAATTTATGGGTGAGAACAGTTAAATATTGCTCCATTTCCAGGCCAGGCTCTTTTTCTCCCTCGAGATAAATAAAATCCTTGTCCTCATCCTGGATAGAAAGCTGGTAATTTTCGTACAATTCTTCACTTATGCCCATTGGTAAACTCTCTGTTTATTTCTTTGAGTTGTTCTGGTGTAAAAGAAGGTGTTTGTTTTATTTCCTCTTCTTTTACTCTACTTAAATCTTGAGAAGAAACGACCACATAAGGCGTAATAAAAAGCACCAGCTCTGTCTTTTCTTTTTTCTTGGTTTCACTCTTAAATAAATACCCTAAAATCGGTATTCTGCCCAGAAACGGAATTTCGTTCGCGTCTACCGTTTCCTTTGTGCTCATCAGCCCGCCCAGGACAGCCGTCTGATTGTCCCCGGCCATAATAGTAGAGCGAATCTCCCTGGTAATAATATTAGGATAATCTACATTGCCGCTCGCTTCGATATCATTTACTTCCTGTGTCACGTCCAGAGTCACGGTTTTTTCATCGTTTATCTGCGGCTTCACAGTCAGCTTCAATCCCACATCGCGGTACTCGGCTTTTTTACTGGTGGTTATATTATTTTGATCCGCCCCTGTAATGGATATTGTCTCTGTAATAAAAGCTACTTTTTTTCCAATATTAATGACGGCTTCTTTGTTGTCCAGCGTGAGGATGTGAGGGGTAGAAAGAACATTCACGGTGCCCAGAGTACCCAGAGCGTTGAGAATAAAGTTGAGCCCGGTGGATTGAACCGTAAACCCGGACGTCGGCGCCGTACCGAACTGCTGAAGTATTTTAATAGGCGGAATAGCACCATTGGCAATATTCTGAGGAAGATTCACAATCTGATTCCAATCCACACCGACTTTAGATTGATCGGAAAAGGAGACTTCAACAATCAATACCTTAATAAGCACCTGGGAAAGTTTTTTATCCAGCTCGTTTAAAAGCTTTCCCAAATCATAAATTCTCTCGCTGGGAGCGCTGACTACAATACAGTTGATATTTTTCTCGGCATAAAAAACCGCCGGCTGTTTATCGCCATAAGAGCTGGAATAAATAGACTTAAATATCTGAACGATATCATCGGCCTTTTGATTCTGAAGCTGGAAAACCTTTGTCGCCACTTCTCCTGCTTTGTAACCGGTGTCTTTTATTTCTCTCTCAAAGACATTTACCACTTCCATGATTTTTTTATAATCCTCATCCAAGCCAATAAAAATAAGGGAATTCCTCTCCGGAAACTCCATCACCCGAGTCTCCGGATTCAGCGGCATTGCTTCTTTCTTCATCTGTTGTGTGCCTTCACGCCTCCAGTTGTTCTCCTGTACAGGCTGGCCCAGCACAAATATCTGATTGATCAGCTCAATCATTTTTTTAGGGTTTAAATATTTCAAGGGAATAATCATTAATTTATTATTATTCAAGTTATTATTGCCAGCGGCAGGCAGAATTTCAATATCAATTTTTTTGATGAAATTTTTGAGATTCTCAATTTCCTCCTTTCCGCCGATAGCGATAAAAGCGTTTGCTTCGCTCATCTTGATCAGCTTGAGCGTAGGTTCTTTTCGAATCCCGCCGCTGCGAGGAGAAATTTTCTGCATAGCCGGGTTCGCCGTGTCAATAATTTTCAAGTCATTGAACCCATCCAGGATAATACTCTCCATTTTATCAACTGAAATGTGCTTAAGATAAATGATTTCAGAATCCTTCCCCTGAGAAACTTCCTGTTTATCCAATTCTTTAATCAATTGAAACACTTTCTTTATGTTGGAAGCCGCGTCTGTAATAATAATTTTATTCATCGCCTGATTGATAGAAATTTTCCCATAGAGGGAAACAAATGGGCGAATATTGTTAATAATAGACTCGGCATTGACAACTTTCAGTGTAATAATGTAAGTAATGATCTGCGCGCCGTCCGCGAGCTTGCTGATGTCCTCATCGGTACGGATCTCTGTTTTGATCTGCTCCTGCGAAAGAGGCACAACGGTGAGAATATTATTCTGCCTTTCTATAGTGTAGCCCAGATCCCGTAAAGTAGAATAAAGAATAGCAATAATCTGCTCTTTCGAGAGTTCCTCTTTATTTATAATAGTAACATTGCCTTTGAGATTTGGATTCGGGATAATGGTCATCCCAGTAATATCACTTACATAATTCAACACACTGCTGATATTCGCGTTCTGGAATTCCATAAGCCTGTATTTTTTTTCTCCCGCCTGCTGGGAAAAACTAAATAGGAAAAGATTCATAGCTATCAAAATCAATAAAACTTTCTTCATAAACATACATCTCCTTATTTCTTCCCCAGCTTCAAAACAACTTTTTCCCCGTTTTCACCTACTATTTCCGCTTCACTATCCCGTATTTTCTTAACCAGCCATCCCCTCGCCTTCTGCCCTTCCTGCACATAATAATAGTTCCCGGAGGCGTCCTCAACAGAAGCCTTATATACCCCTTTCACCTTGCCTGTGCCGGTCAAATAGAGTTTTACCATTACCGGCCTGCGTTCCCCAGATGCAGCTTTTTCCTGGTAAAACAAATCAGAAGAAAGGAAAAGAACTTCTCCCTTGTTTCCAGTAACCGCGTGGCTGCCTTCTGCCGAAAAAACGCCTGAATCCCGGGGAGAATTCATTTGATAAATAGAAATTCCCAGAACCGCGCATAAAACAAAGCCCGCCAAAAAAAGGCCTGCCAGCCATTTTTTATCCAACAGAAAAAGCGCAAATGTCTGATAAAGATTACTTCCCCATATTCTGATTTTTTCCATTTTTTATCCTTTTATACTAAAACAAAATTGGTTTGCCGGAAAAACAACGCTCAAACCCTTGTAAAATCTATATACTGTTTCAACTTATTTTGCAAACCAATTTTGTTTTAGTATAACACCTGAATTATTCCCTCAAAATGATAATCCGAACCCTTCAAAAACTGAATATCCACTTTCTGAAAAAAAGTGAGAAAATCCATTTTTTCCAATTTTAAAATAAAGTCCAGAATTTTCTGGATATTCCCTGTCGATTCAAAATGAACCAGAAAGGCCCTGTCTGTGTTTTCTGTCTTCTTCAATTTTAAGAGCCCCAGCTGACTCTCTTCCGCGGCCCGCATAAGAATGTTCAAGAAATCTGAAGTCTTTCCCTTAAATAAATCCTTCTGCCATTCTTTGTGAAGCGTGTAATTTCTCAAATAGGCAAGGGTCTTAAGGCCTTCCTCTGTCTTTAATGCCAGCTCTTCACTATAGTTCCTCATAGGAGATAAAATCAGACGATCGGCCAGCAGGAAAGAAAAAATTACTGCCCCAATCAGGAAGAGCCATTTTTCCCTCGCGTTCAGACTTTTGAGCTTATCTTTTAATCTGGAAAACAATCCGCTTTTCATTCGTTTTTCCACCTTCTTCTATTCGAAAAGAATAGAAGTTTTTTTCGCTTTCTAACGCTTCTTTTATCTTATTCACTTCCAACAAATCACTTTCCAGGACAGTCAGCTCTGCTTCCCCTTCCCTAAGCTGAAAACGGTAAATTTTCCTGCCCTTTGGAAAATATTGGTTAACGCTATTCAATACTGTACTAATCGGCACGACCTTTATTTCCGATTTTTTTTTGATAGACTCCAGATCCGCCATTTTATGTACTTCTTGAAACTTTTTAATCTCAGCCTCTATCCGGTCAAGATTTTGCTTTCTGCCGGAAAATTGCGCGTTAGCAAAAACGAGAATAATAATAAAGCTCAAAGCAGTAACAGCCGCAATGATTTGCCAGAAGAGCCTTTTTAAAGAATTCTGAATAACGCTCAAAAAAGAAGCGGGCATAAAAGAAAAACTTTTTTCGTTAAACAATTCCGCTTTTTTTTCTTTCAACTCTGGAAGCGGTAAACCCAGGCTCAGGACATATTCTTTTACTCTCTGTTCTACTTCTTTTAAATCTTCTTTTCCACAAGTTTTCCATCCAATTAAAGAACCATTATAATAAATACGAAAGCCCCTGTCTACCCTGCTCACAAAAAGCTCTTTTTCATCAGACAAAAAATCTCGAATCGCAAAGAAAGGAACAAAACCCATCTTTATAAAAGGAAGATAAGCCTCTAAATCCTTCTGCTTAACACCCAGCAGAGTCAGAGAGAGATTCTTTGGGCATTTTCCCCAGATATAGTAAGAAAACACAAAATCTTCCCTTGTTTTAAAGTACTTGCGGCTTTCATTTAAAATGAGCTTCTCCAGAAGTTTTTCATCCTGAAAGGGTACCTCAATGTTTTTGAACAGCAATTCTTCAGGTTCCAGTGTGATTTTTATTCTTTTTGGAAAAGTGATGGCAGATTTTTTTAACCCAGATTCCAATTCTTCTTTCAAGATATTTTGCTCATTCAAGAGAATAGCTTGCCCCGCTGCCTTTTCCTCAAAACTCTTGAGCGTCACGCTATTAGCAGAAAAAAACACTTCTGTATAGAAAGACATATTATTCTCCAGTTTTCCTAATTCCCCCTTAAAAAAGGGGGAATTTCTTAAAGAGACATAACATCTACTAAAACCCCACAGACAGCAATAAAAAATCCAAATGGGATCGGCTCTTCCAGCTTTCGCTTTTTCAAAGCCGCCAGTACTAAGGAACTGACAAGGGCAGAAAAAGCGCTCAAAAGAATAATAAAGAGCCCCTGTTCCCAGCCTTTAAAAAGCCCGACAGCCGTCATCAGCTTGATATCCCCGCCGCCGATGGTTTCTTTTTTCAAGAAGCAAGAGGTCAAAAACCCCACAGCGAAAAAGAGACCGCCTGTCGATAGGATTCTCAGAACAATATCTGAAATTCCAAATCCATTGACCAGGCAATAAAACAAAGCAACCCCTATACCCGGAAGAGTAATCCAATCCGGAATGATATAGCGTCGCACATCGAAATAAGCCGCGCCCGCAAGCATTAAAAGATAAACAGCGGTAAAAAGGTAAAAATCTATCATTGTAAATAGTTTAACCCAAACTCTCTTTTTGGTCAAATCATTTTTTCCAGAAAAAGCTATTCATTCATCTGTTTCACTTTAATCAGGTTGGTGAGATCAAAGCCATTTTTAAGAGCCGTATTGAGTAAATTTTGATAGAGGCCATCTTCCAGCTTTGGTTTCCGGCTCAAAATCCATAAATAGTCTTTTGTACTGCTGGTAACCATTGCGTACTGATAGTTCGTCTGGTCCAGTTCGAAAACTATATAATCACTGCCAAACCAGAGAAAAAAACTGACAAAAAGCTTTGAGGGCAATTTTGGGTCCTGCACCCTTGCATTACCGTACGCGGCAGATTTTCTGCCATTTTTTATTCCTTCATTGAGAACATCCACCCGGCCATCGCTTTTTAGAGTGTAAGTTGCCGTCACATAATCCAGGCCGTCTTCGAAAGGAGTGGGAAGCCTGGCTATCTCGTACCATTTACCCATATACTTATTCACATCCAGATTTTCAACCGGTTTGATGTCTGCCGTACTCATACTGCCCCCATAAAGTATGGCCGAAAAAAATAATAGAGAAAGAACCACTATTGAAACTTTGTTAACCATAAAAACCCCCTTTGTATTGTCAAAAGTTTAAGAGACATCTTTGTTCACGTCAAATATAACAGTCAGTCTAAAAGGCTAAACCAATAAAAAAATCTAATGTAAAATAATTATAACTTATTGCTCTATCCGTGTTTTGATATATCCCTACTAATGATTCAGTCGATGAATAACTGTCAAAGTAATAAGAACCGGATAATCCAATAACAATAAAGTTTACAATAAAATTCAAACCAATATTCGGACAGATACTGAATCCATTTAAAGGAAAAGATTTTATATTATCGAGCACTCCCAGATAACTAAAATAAGATGCGTACGGTTTTAATGCCGCCGATAAATAACCTGCTTTCACTCCAAAATAGAAGCTTCCTAAAAACTCATCACCGCTATTGCCAAATGGAATATGGTAATTAACTCCGCCATAAAACCCGTTGCCGCTTATTAAACCTCCGGAATATTCTTTTTTCTCATAGTCTCTTCCATCTCCCACTTCCACGCTTTCTTTTATTTGAATAGGATTATAGGACAATACAAAGCCAAACCGGTTCCACAATATTTCTCCATTTATTCCCCAAATTTCAGCCTTCGGATCCGGTTTCCCATATTGGCTGGTGCCGTCGCTGTAGGAAACTCTTAATGTCCAGAAATTTCTTTCCTCATCCATAATTGTTCCATTGAGATTGCCAAACTGCACGCTGCCAAATAGCTTCAGAATAAAAGAATAATCGTCAAAATTTTTCGCATACGCAAGCGAATTTACCAGGCCGAATACAAACAAAAACAATCCTGTAATAAAAAACTTCTTTTTCACCTATCTCCTCCCAAAAATTTTATTTTAAAAATATTCATCCCCCGTTCCATTTTTTTCTTTTACCAGGCTTCCGGCATAGTCAGCGAAGTGTCGCGGAAAAATGTTCTCACAGCATAGCCTGCCACGAGG